>NZ_LVCU01000039.1:0-36220 GCF_001647185.1 Rhodococcus sp. EPR-147 | reverse complement strand
CTTCTGCTGTGCGTCGGTGCCCCACTGGGTGAGAGCGACGGCGACCCCGCTGGGCGCGAGGATGGGCAGTGCCAACCCCATGTCGCCATGGGCGAGTGCCTCGGCGACGAGAGAGTTGGTGACCGCGCCACGCTCGGTGGCGGCACCGTCGAGTTCCTCGGGAACGTTGATGAGCGTGATGCCGAGCTCGGCGGAGCGCCGAACCAGATCCTCGGGCGACGAGGCGCTGTGGTCTGCGTCGAACGCAGCCGGGCGAAGGATCTCCTCGGCGAACTCCTTGACCGTCTCGACGATCATGCGCTGTTCGTCGTCGGGCGTCAGGTCGAAGTAGCTCAGGTTCTTGGCAGCGCCGTCGTCGAGACGCTTGGGCTTGCCGCCACCGGTGACCTTGGCGAACGTGCGATTGGCAGCGCCGAGGGTCTTGAACCCGGTCTTGGTGCTCTCGTACGTCACCCGGTCGATGGTTTGGCGGAGGTTGTACTTCTCCGCCAGTTCCGATCCGGTGATGGCGGTCAGAACGCGCATGGCGGTTCCGATCGCATCCCGCTTGAACGGGTTGAGGCCAACTGCAGAAGTATCGCGGGGCACCTTCGGGGCCTTCGCGTCGACCACACTGTCTTGCTTGCTCATGATCACCAGTTCCTCGGCGTCGGGCACGGACTCCACAGATCTTACTCCCGAGTAAGATAGCTGTCTACTGTCGAGTAAGTTGACCTTTCCAGGAGACCGGCGAACCGAACGTTGCCTCCGGCGACGAGGGGTATGGCACGCTACGTCCGTGCACCCGATCGCCCAGGTCTTCGCCGCCATCGCCGCGGCCCTCCACGTCGTCATCTTCGTCATGGAAAGTGTCTTGTGGTCGAAGCCGGCCATCTGGGCCAAGTTCGGCGTCGCAAGCCAGCACGACGCCGATGTCGTGAAGCCGATGGCGTTCAATCAGGGCTTCTACAACCTGTTTCTGGCTGTCGGGATCGCAGTTGGACTCGTCGTGGGCGGGTCCGCAGGCGACGCCGTCGTCTACTTCGCGTGCGCGAGCATCGTCGGCGCAGCGATCGTTCTGGCGACCGGCGGTGCGAAGTATTTCCGGCCCGCATTCGTCCAGGGCATCACACCGCTGATCGCGCTGATCCTGGCTGCAGTTCTCCAGGCGTGATTCAGGCGCTGGGGGACAGGTGCGCGAGGACCTGGTGTTGCAGTAGACCGTTGGTGGCCACGGCGCTGCCACCGTGCGGGCCTGCCGTGGCGTCGAGCGCGGTGAAACTGCCTCCGGCTTCGCGCACGAGGACATCGAGTGCGGCCAGGTCCCACAGTGAGACCTCGGGTTCTGCGGCTATGTCGACCGCCCCCTCGGCGACGAGGCAGTAGGAGAAGAAGTCGCCGTAGCCGCGAACCCGCCACACGGCGTCGGTCAGATCGAGGAAACGATCCCTGATGCCGAGGTCCGCCCACCCACTCAGGCTCGAGAAACTCAGACTCGACGACGCCAGCGAATCGACCTTCGAGACCTCGATCCGGCGCGGGGTGCCCCCGTCCGATGCCGTCCAGGCTCCCAGATCGAGTGCTGCCCACCACCGTCGGCCCAGGGCGGGCGCGCTCACCACGCCGACACGGGGTATTCCGTCGTCGAGCAGCGCGATCAACGTCGCCCACACCGGAACGCCACGGACGAAGTTCTTGGTGCCGTCGATGGGATCGACGACCCACTGGCGTCCGCTGAACGTTGCAGTGCCGCCGAATTCCTCGCCCAGCAACGCGTCGGCAGGGCGTTGCGCTCCGAGCACGCCGCGGATCGTCGTCTCGACGGCCAGATCCGCGTCCGACACCGGTGTCAGATCCGGCTTGGAATCCACCGAGAGGTCCATGGCGAGAAATCGCCGCCGCGTGATGGCGTCGGCCTCGTCGGCGAGTCGGAGGGCGAGAGAAAGATCCTCGGAGTAGTCGGTCACCGCGTAAGACTAACGACGGACACATCCGACTGTGCCCGGTGTTGCTCGGGGGCGGTCGGGTTCGGGTTCGCGTGCCGGTAACCTTGACTCTCGTGCATCCCGACGTTTCTGCAGACCTTGCCGAGCTCGACACCACTCTCTCCACCGTCGAGTCTGTTCTCGACGTCGAGGAACTGCGGCGACGCATCGACGAACTCGAACATCAGGCGGCCTCACCGGACCTGTGGAACGACCAGGAACACGCTCAGCAGGTCACCAGCCAGCTGTCCCACGCGCAGGCCGAGCTGCGCCGCGTCGAAGAGCTCCGTCAGCGCCTCGAGGACATGCCGGTGTTGTACGAGCTCGCCGAGGGTGAGGAAGGTGACGACGCCGCATCCGCCACCGCCGATGCCGACGCCGAACGCGCGTCGCTCCGTGAGGACATCGCAGCCATGGAAGTACGGACCCTGCTGTCCGGTGAGTACGACGCGCGCGACGCGTTGGTGAACATCCGTTCCGGTGCAGGCGGAATCGACGCTGCCGACTGGGCCGAGATGCTGATGCGCATGTACATCCGCTGGGCCGAGAAGCACGGCTACGGCGTCGAGGTCTACGACACGTCCTACGCCGAAGAAGCCGGCATCAAGAGCGCGACGTTCGCGGTCAAGGCCCCGTACACGTACGGCACGCTGTCGGTGGAGCAGGGCACACACCGGCTCGTGCGGATCAGTCCGTTCGACAACCAGGGTCGACGCCAGACGTCCTTCGCCGAGGTCGAGGTTCTTCCGGTCGTCGAGACCACCGACCACATCGAGATCCCCGAGAACGACATTCGCGTGGACGTGTACCGCTCGTCCGGGCCGGGTGGGCAGTCGGTCAACACCACCGACTCCGCCGTTCGGTTGACGCACATCCCGACGGGGATCGTGGTGACCTGCCAGAACGAGAAGTCGCAGCTGCAGAACAAGGTATCGGCCATGCGAGTGCTGCAGGCCAAGCTGCTCGAGGTCAAGCGCAAGGAAGAACGCGCCGAGATGGACGCGCTCAAGGGAGACGGCGGCAGCTCCTGGGGAAATCAGATGCGCTCGTACGTACTGCACCCGTACCAGATGGTCAAAGATTTGCGTACCGAGTACGAGGTGAACAATCCGTCTACTGTTCTCGACGGAGACATCGACGGATTCCTGGAATCGGGAATTCGATGGCGAATGCGGGGGGAGCAGTAGATGACCGGTCATTGCGCAGGCTCCACTCCGACGATCCGATGACGAGCTGGTTGAACCCGACGCTCGACCTGAAGCAGAATGCCCTCGGCATACTGCTGTACATTCTCGGCGGGCTTCTGGCCGCGCGCTTCGTCACCTGGACCGGGTCGCGGATCACTGCCCGCATCGACCAGAACTACCAGCACAGCGATGCACTCGTGCGGTCCGAGGCCGCCAAGCATCGGCACGCCCTTGCCCAGGTCATCACCTGGGTCGTGGTCACCCTCATCTACATCCTCGTCACCATCGAGGTGCTGAGGCGTTTCGGATTCGGCGTCGGCGGGCTGGTGGCACCCGCGACGGTCATCGGCGCAGCACTCGGTTTCGGAGCTCAGCGCGTGGTCCAGGACATTCTGGCCGGGTTCTTCATCATCACCGAACGTCAGTACGGATTCGGTGACGTCGTGCAGATCGCCGTCAACGGCTCGGCCGAGGACGCCGAGGGCACCGTCGAGGACGTCACGCTACGAGTAACTCGGGTGCGCAGCGTCGACGGCGAGGTCATCACCGTGCCGAACGGGCAGATCGTCAAGGCGATCAACCTGTCGAAGGACTGGGCGCGCGCCGTCGTCGACGTTCCCGTGCCGAGCACAGCGGATCTCACCCAGGTCAACGCACTGCTCCGCACAGTCGGCCGCGACGCGTTCGCGGACACCCGGCTGCGGCCCCTGTTGCTCGACGAACCGACCGTGATGGGCGTGGAGAGCATCGAGGTGGGCCAGGTCAACGTTCGTCTCGTGGCGCGAACATTGCCCGGCAAGCAGTTCCAGGTGGGACGAGAACTTCGTGTCCGGGTGGCTGCCGCACTGCGCCCCGAGGGCATCAGTGTTGCTCCCGACGTCAGTACGGCCGGGGTCGCACCGGATGCATCGGGACGAGACCGGAGGGAGGAACAGTGAGCACGACGGAGACCGGAACCGAACACCCGCAGCGGAACTGGCGACAGTGGCGCATCCCGGCAAAGATCTACGGCCGCGTCCGGACGTCCACCGTCGCGTTCGGCATCTGCTTCGTGCTCACCGGTCTCTGGTACGGCCAGGTCAGCGCCGAGATCGCCGAGAGGGACAGCGAACAGGTTCAGGGCCCGGTTGCTGTGGACCCAGGCGAGCTCACCCCGTACACCCAGCCGCAAACCACGGAGCCGAGTTTCACGAGCACGACGGTCACACCCACGCCGACGGCCACCACGGACCCGGATGGATCGGACAGCGTCGATGGATCCGGTCAGCCGGCAACCACGACGACTGTGCCACCGACGACGACCGCGCCGTTCGGCGTGCCGATTCCGCCGGCCATCCAGTCGCTGATACCCAGCCAACCTGCGCCGACATCCGCGCGCTGAGTCGGCCTTTACCGTCTCTCGGGACTCGCCGCGACGCCCGAGCGGTTCCGGCAGCTACCGGTGAGTAAGGACTACACTGGCGACCCGTGATCAGCACCTCGAATGTCTCCAAGTCCTACAAGACCTCCACCAGGCCCGCCCTGGACAAGGTGACGGTCTCCATCGACAAAGGCGAGTTCGTGTTTCTGATCGGCCCATCGGGTTCGGGGAAGTCGACGTTCATGCGGCTGCTCCTCAAGGAGGAGACGCCCACCTCCGGCGACATCCATGTCGCCGACTTCCATGTCAACAGGTTGGCGGCCCGTCGTGTCCCGCGGTTGCGGCAGAGCATGGGCTGCGTGTTCCAGGACTTCCGTCTGCTGCAGCAGAAAACCGTCGTGGAGAACGTGGCGTTCGCCCTCGAGGTGATCGGCAAGCCGCGCTCGATGATCAAGCGCACCGTCCCCGAAGTGCTCGACCTCGTGGGACTCGGCGGCAAGTCGGATCGTCTGCCCAACGAGCTGTCCGGTGGTGAACAGCAGCGAGTCGCCATCGCTCGGGCGTTCGTCAATCGTCCGCTCGTGCTGCTCGCGGACGAGCCGACCGGAAACCTCGATCCGGATACCAGTCAGGACATCATGCTGTTGCTCGAGCGCATCAACCGCACCGGCACCACGGTGCTGATGGCCACCCACGACAATCACATCGTCGATTCGATGCGCCGACGCGTCGTCGAACTCGACAACGGACGAGTCGTTCGTGACGAGGCCCGCGGGGTCTACGGCGTCGGTCGCTGACGACACCCGACCAGGACCTATCGGACTTCACGACCGAACGAATCGAAGGGCTCGGATTCCGCGATGCGCGCAAGTTTCATCTTCAGCGAGGTCTTCACCGGACTTCGCCGCAACATCACCATGACGATCGCCATGATCTTGACGACCGCTATTTCTCTCGGCCTGTTCGGCGGGGGACTGCTCGTGGTGCAGATGGCGGGCAAGACACAGCAGATTTTTCTCGACCGGGTCGAAGTGCAGATCTTCCTCACCGACGACATCTCGGCAACCGATCCCGATTGCGCCGAGGACACCTGCGCCACCCTGCGCTCGGATCTGGAGAGCACGCCGTCGGTGGTTTCGGTGCAGTACCTCAATCGTGAGGATGCGGTGAAGGACGCCACCGAGCGAGTGTTCAAGGATCAGCCCGAGCTGGCCGAACTGGTCAGTGCCGACAGCTTTCCCGCATCGTTCAAGGTTCGTCTGAGTGACCCGGAGCGGTTCGGGGTGATCAACGACAACTTCGAGAATCGACCCGGCGTGCAGAGCGTGCTGAACCAACGCGACCTGGTGGAGCGCTTGTTCAGCGTGCTCAACGGCGTGCGCAACGCTGCATTCGCCATCGCCACGGTGCAGGCGATCGCCGCAATCCTGTTGATCGCCAACATGGTTCAGATCGCCGCGTTCACCAGACGGACCGAGGTGGGCATCATGCGCTTGGTCGGTGCCACTCGCTGGTACACCCAGCTGCCGTTCCTGCTCGAGGCGGTGGTGGCGGCCTTGATCGGCTCCGCACTTGCCATTGCCGGCTTGTTCACGGCCAAGAACATGTTCATCGACGACGTTCTGTCGGATGTGTATCAGGCCAACATCCTGGCCCGGATATCGAACAGTGACGTGCTGCTCGTCTCGCCGTTCCTGGCGTTGGTGGGAGTCGGCATGGCCGCGGTGACGGCCTACATCACGCTGCGCCTGTACGTGCGCGAATAAATTCGCTTGCCGTTCGGTTCTATGCTGGAGCGGTTGCCCGTGGAACCGGTCTGCGCGACGAACGCTCGAGAAAGGGCCCTGCAGTGAGAGAGAAGGGCCGCAAGGCCATCGCGACCAATCGCAAGGCGCGGCACAACTACTCCATACTCGACGTCGTCGAGGCCGGAGTTGCCCTCGTCGGAACCGAGGTCAAGAGTCTGCGTGACGGCAAGGCCTCGCTGGTCGACGCCTTCGCGACCGTCGACGACGGAGAGATCTGGCTACGCGGACTGCACATCGCGGAATACACGCTCGGTAGCTGGACCAACCACGCGCCGCGGCGCAACCGCAAACTTCTGTTGCACCGCCGCGAGATCGACCGCCTCGCAGGCAAGGTCAAAGAGGGCAACCTGACGTTGGTGCCGCTGTCGATGTACTTCTCCGACGGCAAGGTCAAGGTCGAGCTGGCACTGGCCAAGGGCAAGCAGGACTACGACAAACGACAGTCGCTGGCCAAGCGCACCGCCGAACGCGAGGTCACTCGCGAGTTGGGCCGTCGCGTGAAGGGAATGCGCTGACCGCTGTTCTGCTCGCTCTGGTAGCTGCCGTCGGCTACGGGGTGAGCGATTTCGTCGGCGGTGTCGCATCCCGCCGGGTCGCCGCCCTCCGGGTGGTCATCGTGTCCTACCCGCTCTCGCTGGTGATCGTCCTGCTCGTCGCTCCGTTCGTCGGCGGCACCATCGAACTCCCGGCGATGCTCTGGGGCCTGGCCTCGGGTGTCGCAGGCGGAGTTGCCGTGTGGTGGTTCTACCTGGCCCTCGCCGCCGGACCGATGGCCGTGGTCTCACCGGTCACCGCGGTGCTGGTCGCCGGTATCCCGGTGCTGGTCGGGTTGTCGATGGGCGAGCGGCCCGGCGTGATCGCGTTCGTCGGTATCGCCGTCGCACTGGTGGCCGTGGTGCTGGTCAGCAGAGAATCACCGGACGAGGTGACCGGTGAGGTTGCCGGTGGTCGAGAAATGAAGTTCACCCGAACGGTCGCCTGGTTGACGGTCGGTTCGGGGGTGACGTTCGCGTTCGCCTTCATCTTTCTGCACCGGATCGGGGACGGCAGTGGGCTGTGGCCGCTCGCGGCGTCGCGCGCATCGGCGACCGCGGTCGTCTGGATCGTGGCCCTTGCCTCCGGTCACTTCTCACCTCCGCACGGCAGCGTCCTCAAACTCGCCGCTTTCGTCAGCGTGCTCGACGTCGTCGCCAACGCTGCGATGATCTACGCGTATCAGGGCGGTTTGCTGTCGCTGGTGAGCGTCATTGCCTCGCTGTATCCCGCAGCCACGGTGTTGCTGGCGATGGTGATGCTCGGCGAACGGGTCGGAACGCTGCAGAAAGTGGGAATGGCGTTGGCGCTCGGTGCCATCGCCATGATCGCGCTCGCGGGTTGAACATGCTCGCAGACGGGTAATGACCCCGGTTATGACAGCTTCCGATTCGTCGTCCGACATCCCCGCGGCCCAGGTCGACGGACAGCCTCCCCGCGTACTCGTCACCGGTGCCACGGGATACCTGGGTGGACGACTGGCACCGCGCCTGCTCGACGACGGCTATCGGGTGCGGGTGCTCGCTCGTACCCCCAGCAAGCTCGACAACGTGCCGTGGGCGGCGAACGTCGAGATCGTCCAGGGGGATCTCAGCGATCGCGAGTCGCTGAAAGAAGCCTTGACCGGTGTCGACATCATGTATTACCTGGTGCACTCCATGGGCACCGCAGGCCACTCCGACTTCGCCGATACCGAGCGCGACAGCGCCGAGAACGTCGCGGCTGTCGCTGCCGAGTGCGGCGTCGGCCGCATCGTCTACCTCGGCGGGCTGCATCCACCGACCGGTGAGCTCTCACCACACCTGAAGTCGAGAGCCGAAGTAGGACGCATACTGATCGACTCGGGTGTGCCGACGATCGTGCTGCAGGCAGGCGTCGTGATCGGATCCGGTTCGGCGTCGTTCGAGATGATCCGGCACCTCACCAATCGGCTACCGGTGATGACCACACCGCGGTGGGTACACAACCGCATCCAGCCCATCGCCGTTCGCGACGTGTTGCACTACTTGATCGGGGCCGCGAGTGCGCCGATCACCGAATCCAGGACATTCGACATCGGCGGACCCGACGTCATGCAGTACGGCGAGATGATGAACATCTACGCCGACGTCGCGGGTCTGCGGCAGCGTCGGATCATCGTTCTCCCGGTGTTGACTCCTCGACTGGCCGGCCACTGGATCGGTTTGGTGACTCCCATTCCGCGCGGCCTGGCGATGCCGCTCATCGAATCTCTGCAGTACGACGCCGTGGGCCACGAGATGGACATCGACGCCGTCGTACCGCGTCCGGACGGCGGCCTGACCGGCTACCGCGACTCCGTGAGATTGGCACTGCGCAAGATCGACGACGGCGAGGTCGAGACGCGGTGGACCGACGCCACCGGTACCGCGGCACCGTCGGATCCGTTGCCCTCGGATCCGACGTGGGCAGGAGAGGTCGTCTACACCGACACCCGGGTCGCCCGAAGCTCGGCACCGTCGACCGCGATCAGGCCCGCTCTCGAACGATTGGCCGACGCCGACGTTCTCACCGGTTGGCGTCGCGACGTCACCGGACCCGACGCATCCGCGTCGGGCACCGAACACACCACTCGGCTCAAGTCCTCGACTCGACTTCCCGGGGAGGCCTGGCTCGACCTGACGGTGGGAGGAACTGCAAAGCAGCCGACCATCGAGCAGCGGCTGGTGTTCTTTCCTCGCGGTCTTGCCGGTCGGGCTGTCTGGTACGCCTCGCTGCCGGCACGCCTGCTCATGACACGTCGAATGTTGCGCACGGTCGTGCAACGAGTGGACGAAGATGCCGCGTCGAACACGACGGATCGCCGGGTCGGCCGTTAATGGAATGAATGTGCTCGGGAGAGGCGTTACACTGAACAGCCCGGACACGGTGTTCGGGAACATACGGGGCTGAACGGTTTCGACTTTGTATGTTGAGTCAGGGGAAGCGTGTCGGTGCAGGCGAGAGACCACCGTAAGCGTCATCGCAACCTTATAAGCGCCGATTCCAATCAGCGCGACTACGCACTCGCTGCCTAAGTAGCGACTGCGTGTCTGTCAGTCCGGGCTTGCCCTCGGTCCGGGTACTGGCATCAGCTAGAGGGCTTACCGATTCATCCGGCCGCGGGATGATGAGGAACATCAAACAGTGGCTGGGATCGTCATCCTGACTTGTTCGCGAGATCGGGAGATCCAAGTAGAGGCATAGCGGACTGCACACGGAGAAGCCCTGGCAATGCAGCAGAGGACCCGGGTTCGATTCCCGGCAGCTCCACCGCAGAAGACCGGGCCGAGAGACACACTCTCGGCCCGGTCTTCTTTCTCTGTCGGCCAGGTCACAATCGACTCGACTCGACCCATCCCACCCGAAGCGGCCGCAGTGCCGAATAGTGGTCATGAGCAACGAGCCGACTCCAGTTCTGCGGACCGGGAAAAGAGTCTCCGAGCCTGCACTGGTCGTGTTGGTCCTCGGCGGCGGCAAGGACGTGAGCCGGGCGCGCAGTAGGCCGTGGCACCTGGCCGGTCTGCGCATGTGGCCGTTCACCTGGATGCTTCGTCGCGCGGGCCGGGCACGCGGCATTTCGGTCCAACAGCTGCAGTATCGGTTTCGTGGTTGGAACGCCCCCCAGCGGTCTCCGGTCGAGGATGCGCGGTGGGCGCTCGATCGCATACACGCCGAGTACCCCGACGTTCATGTGGTGGTAGTCGGCCATTCGATGGGTGGCCGCACTGCTGCTGCTCTGATCGACGACCCTTTGGTCGTGGGTGTCGTCGCGCTGGCTCCGTGGTGGCCGGAGGGTACGGAGGCCGACGGATTCGGCTTGCAGCATGCGTTGCTCGTCGTACACGGGACGGCCGACAAGTGGACCGATCCTCGAACCTCGCGCCGGGCGACCGAGCGAGCAGCATCCCGAGGGGCGGACGCCCGCTATCTCTCCGTTCCGGGTGGGCACTTCATGCTGCGCAATCCGCGGGTCTGGTCGCGGGCGACGCGTGACTTCGTTCTCGGTATCGCCGACGATGCGCGGGCCGACTGCATGGGCACACCGTCGTGACGCGCCGTCGCATCGCGGTGGTCGGGAGCGGTATCGCCGGACTGACGGCCGCATATGCGCTGTCGAAGAACTCGTCGGTGACGTTGTACGAGGCGGACTCTCGGCTCGGTGGGCACGCGGACACCCATTACGTGGACGGCCCCGACGGTCCTGTCGGCGTCGACACCGGGTTCATCGTGCACAACGACCGGACCTATCCGACTCTGCTGCGCCTGTTCGACGAACTGAACGTGCCGACGCAGGACTCGGACATGAGCATGTCCGTGCGCTGCGACGGGTGCGGACTCGAGTACTCGGGCGGCCAGGGCATGCGCGGGATCCTCGCGCAGCGCACCGCGATGTTCAAGCCACGATTCGTCTCGATGTTGCTCGATGTCAAGCGTTTTCATCGCCTGGCCAACGAACTGCTGGACAGTGCCGAAACGCTGGAGTCCGAGACGACCCTCGCGCAGTTCCTCGCAGATCATTCGTTCTCCGCGTACTTCGAATCCCACTTCATGACGCCGTTGGTGTCTGCGGTGTGGTCGTGCGATCCGGACACTGCTCTCGCCTACCCGGCTCGCTACCTGTTCACTTTTCTCCGCCACCACGGAATGCTCACCGTCACAGGATCTCCCACCTGGCGCACCGTCACCGGCGGGTCCATCGAATACGTTCGCCGGGTTGCGAAGCACATCGACGAGGTGATGCTCGATACCCCGGTGCGCGCGGTGTACAGGTCCGAGGACTCCGTGGAGATCCGTGACGGCCACGACCGCCTGCGCACGTTCGACGCGGCCGTGATCGCCGTGCATCCCGGTGCCGCGCTGAAGATGCTCGCAGAACCGACGGCTCTCGAGCACAGCATCCTGGGCGCGATGCCGTACTCGACCAATCACACGCAACTGCACACCGACTCGTCGGTGTTGCCGAAGAACGCGAGGGCTCGGGCGTCGTGGAACTACCACCTGCCGTCCTGCGCCGCCAAACCCGACCGGGTGCTCGTCAGCTACGACCTGACCAGGTTGCAGCGTCTGGGCGACACCGATCGCAGGATGCTGGTCACCCTCGGCGGAGCGGATCGCATCGACCCGAATGCGGTACTCGACGAGATGACCTACGAACACCCGCAATACACCCCCGAATCGGTTGCAGCGCAGCGTCGACTTCCTGAATTGGATACCGACACAGTCGCCTTCGCCGGTGCGTACCACGGCTGGGGATTCCACGAGGACGGTGCGTTGTCGGGAGCGCGCGCCGCACAACGGGTGGGGGCCACGTGGCTCTGACATCCGTTCTGCCGAGCACCCGCGCACACGGGGCGGCGTTGTATCGCACTCGAATCGACCACGTTCGACGCGCGCCGATCCGAAACACGTTCTCGTACAAGAGCTACAGCTGGCTCGTCGACCTCGACGCACTCCCCGAATTGCCCCGGATGCTGCGGCCGCTGGCCTCGTTCGACGCCCGTGACCATCTCGGTGACCCCGACGCCACCATTCGAGAGAACGTCGACGGGTTCCTGGCGGAGAACGGTATCGACCTGGGCGGCGGACGGATCACGATGTTGGCCAGCGCGCGGGTGTTCGGGCACACGTTCAACCCACTGAGTGTGTACTGGTGTCACGATCGCGACGGAGACCTCCGCTGCGTGGTGGCGGAGGTCCATAACACCTACGGCGAGCGATACCGGTATCTGCTGCACACCGACCATCGCGGCGCGGCCCGCACCTCCAAGGAGTTCTACGTCTCGCCGTTCAACGACGTCGACGGCGAATACTCCATGCGGCTACCCGAGCCGGACGCGGCACTCCGGCTGTCGATCGTCCTCGAGCGGCCCGGTCAGCCGCCGTTCGTGGCGACCGTGGACGGCCGTCGACGAGAGGTGACGACGCGGTCGATTCTTCGCACCGCACTCGAGATCCCCTGTGCGCCGCTGCGTGTGGTGATACAGATCCGCTGGCAGGGCATTCGGCTCTGGGCTCGGGGTCTGAAGATCGTGCAGAAACCTGCCCCTCCCGGGGCGCGAGAATTCCAGAAGGAAGGGGCCCGCAGATGACTTCTGTGTCGAAGGCCGATTCTGTGTCGAACCCGTACGGTGCTTCCGCCGTCGGTCCGCGTCCATCGGTGGATCCACGGGTGTGGCCTCAGATCGCCCATGTCCCCGGTGGCGCCAAGGTTGCGGCTGCCGCACCCGTCGCCGATTTCCTCTTTCGCCGCGCGGTCGCGCGATTGCAGGTTCGGGTCGCGATGCCCGACGGTGAGGTGATCGGGGCAGGCTCGGCCGATGCACCGTTGATGACCGTCCGTCGACCACACGACTTCGCAGTACGGGTCGGCGACAGCGGACTCATCGGATTCGGTGAGGCATACATGGCCGGAGACTGGGAGGCCGAGGACCTCACTGCTGTGCTCGAGGTCTTCGCCCGGCGCATGGCGTCCCTGATTCCGAAGTCCCTGCAGCGCCTCCGAGGGATCTATGTCCCCAAACCTCCACGGAGCGAGCGGAATACGACCACGAACACGCGATCGAACATCTCGCGCCACTACGACCTGTCGAACGACCTCTTCGAGCTCTTCCTCGACGAGACGATGACCTACTCGAGTGCGTTGTTCGCCGCATCGGGAAGCGACGACAGCGAAGAACTCGCCGATGCTCAGCGCCGGAAGATCGACCGGCTACTCGACCGGGCGGGCGTCGGCGAGGGAACCAGGGTGCTCGAGATCGGCACCGGGTGGGGCGAACTGGCCATCCGCGCGGCTGCGCGAGGAGCAATCGTTCGCTCGGTGACCTTGTCGGTCGAGCAACAGGAATTGGCACAGAAACGATGTGCCGCAGCAGGATACGGTGAACGGGTCCAGATCGACCTACTGGACTACCGGCTCGTCGACGGCGAGTACGACGCGATCGTGTCGGTCGAGATGATCGAGGCCGTCGGGCATCAGTACTGGGCGACGTACTTCGAGACGATCGACGCGCTGCTCGCGCCGGGTGGGCGGGTTGCTCTTCAGGCCATCACGATGCCGCACGACCGAATGCTGGCCACCCGAAACACGTACACCTGGGTACACAAGTACATATTTCCCGGCGGGTTCCTGCCGTCCGTGCGGGCCATCGAGGAGGTGACCGAGCAGAGCACCTCGCTCAGGGTTCGCGAGCGTCTGTCGATGGGCGATCACTACGCGCGCACCCTCGCTCAGTGGGACAGGCGTTTCCGTGAATACCGCAGCGAGGCCGAGGAGCTCGGTTTCGACGAGGTGTTCGCGCGAATGTGGCACTTCTACCTGTGCTACTCGGAGGCCGGATTTCGATCCGGGTACCTCAATGTTCAGCAGATCGTGCTCGACCGAAGGGACAACCGATGACCGCCTCGACACTTTCCGTGGACCGGACCGATCGCAGTGTCGGTGTTGCACATCGGATTGCCGAATTGATCGAACCCCTGGTGGGTGGTCCGCTTCCCGTTCGGCTGCAGGCGTGGGACGGATCCGTTGCAGGAGATGCGTCGGCACCGCGAGTGCTGTTGCGGAGCCCGAGCGCCCTTCGTCGATTGCTGTGGAGCCCGGGCGAACTCGGCGCTGCGCAGGCATACGTCACCGGGGAGCTGGACGTCGACGGTGATCTCGCCGCGGCCCTGGATCACGTCTGGGGAGTGGTGCGTGCGCGCCGACTGTCGGCGATCCGACCGGGGCCGGCGTCGCTGGTGCGGTTGGCGAAACTGGCCAAGGACCTCGGAGTGTTCGGTCGCCCACTACCTCCGCCCGTGTCGCAGGCCTCGGTGAAGGGTCGGTTGCATTCGATGCTCCGTGACCGCGCTGCGATCAGCCACCATTACGACCTGTCGAACGACTTCTACGAATTGGTGCTCGATTCGCATATGGCGTACTCGTCGGCCTACTGGACCTCGGATTCGCCGGAGTACACCCTCGACGATGCCCAGCGCGACAAACTCGACCTCGTCTGTCGAAAGATCGGCCTCGACAAGCGTGCAGGGCAACGCTTTCTCGACGTCGGCTGCGGCTGGGGGTCCCTGAGCCTGCACGCCGCTCAGGAGTACGGAGCGCAGGTCGTCGGAGTGACCATCTCGCGCGAACAGAAAGCCTTCATCGACACGCGAATCGCCGACCGAGGACTGCAGGACAACGTCGAGATTCGAATTCAGGACTATCGAGAGATTCCGGACGGGCCCTTCGACGCGGTGGCGTCGATCGAGATGGGTGAGCATGTGGGGGAGGCCAATTACCCCACCTACACCGCCGCACTGCACTCGAACGTCAAGCCGGGTGGACGCGTGCTGATTCAGCAGATGTCGCGAAGAGAAGGGGACAACCCCGGCGGCGGAGCATTCATCGAATCGTTCATAGCGCCGGACATGTACATGCGCCCGGTTGGGCGGACCGTCGCGATGATCGAGGAGGCAGGACTGGAGGTTCGCGACGTCCATGCCCTTCGGGAGCACTACGTGCGGACCGTCGACGTCTGGACGGAACGCTTCGAGGCGCGCTTCGAAGATGTGGTGGCGATGGTCGGGGAAGAGGTCGCTCGCGTGTGGCGGCTGTACCTGATCGGCGGCGGAATGGCGTTCCGGGACAACCGGATGGGCGTCGACCAGATTCTGGCGGTTCGGTCCGAGAACGGACCGTCCGACATGGAACCGGTGCGGCCGGTGTGGGTGTGCCCACGGTGAACTGGTCAGATTTCCTCACCGTATCGCTGGCGAGCCTCGGCGGCACCGCCCTTCTGATGATCGTCACCGCCCTCATCGGCGCGCGCATCGGACGCCACAACGTCGTGGACGTGACGTGGGGCGGCGGGTTCGTTCTGATCGCGCTGATCTCGGCTGCGACCGGAACAGGCGAACTGTGGCGTCGAATACTTCTGCTCGTCCTCGTCGCTGTGTGGGGACTTCGACTTGCAGTGCACGTCTTTCGGCGCTCGCGCGGGCACGGTGAGGATCCGCGCTACACCGAACTGCTCGCCAAGGCCACCGGTAACGAAACCCTGTACGCGCTGCGGAAGATCTACCTGACGCAGGCGATTGCATTGTGGTTCGTGTCCCTGCCGCTGCAGGTATCAGCGGTCGCCCACGGATCCGTTCTGCCGGTGGTCGTACTCGGTGTACTGGTGTGGATTCTCGGATGGACGTTCGAGGCAGTGGGCGATGCGCAGTTGACGGCCTTCAAGGCCGACGCGTCGAACAAGGGCAAGATCATGGATCGTGGTCTGTGGTCGTGGACGCGGCACCCCAACTACTTCGGCGATTCGGCGGTCTGGTGGGGACTGTTTCTCGTCTCGGCGTCGGCGTGGCCCGGAGTGTTCACGTTTCTGTCGCCCATCGCGATGACGTACTTCCTGGTGTTCGCCACCGGTGCGCGGTTGCTCGAGCGCAGCATGGAAAAGCGTCCGGGGTATCGCGAATACCAGCAGCGGACCAGCTATTTCCTCCCACGGCCGCCGAAACGAGCCGGCAAGTAGCTCGCGGGTGGGGCAGCGGCGCTAGGGTTGGTCGAGGATTTCGGTTCGTCGATCAACGAGGAGGCGCATCGTGGCGCACGAGAGAGCTGGAACCACTGCACTGCCGGAGGATCTGGTCGATCTTTCGCAGCTCGTGACGGCGTACTACTCGCGGGTTCCCGACGTGTCGGAACCCAGTCAGCAGGTGGTGTTCGGCACATCGGGACATCGAGGGTCCAGCTTGGATTCGGCGTTCAACGAGGCACACATCGTGGCGACGACGCAGGCGATCGTGGAGTACCGCGCGGCACAAGGCATCACCGGGCCGTTGTTCATCGGCCGGGACACCCACGCGTTGTCCGAACCCGCCTGGACGACGGCTCTGGAAGTGTTGGCAGCCAACGACGTCGACGTCCTGGTCGATTCGGGGGATCGATACACGCCGACTCCCGCCGTCAGTCACGCCATCCTTCGGTACAACGAATCCGGCCCGTCGGCGAAGGCCGACGGCATCGTGGTGACGCCGTCGCACAACCCGCCCCGGGACGGCGGCTTCAAGTACAACCCTCCGCACGGCGGTCCGGCCGACAGTGATGCCACGTCGGTCATTGCCGCTCGTGCGAACGAGCTTCTGCGCGATGGCATTTCGGGTATCAAGCGGGTGACTCTCGCGCAGGCGTTCGCGGGCAGCGTCTCGCGCTACGACTTCCTCGGCACCTACGTCGACGACCTGCCGAACGTGCTGGATCTCGACGCTGTTCGTGCGGTCGGGGTGCGCATCGGAGCAGATCCGTTGGGCGGTGCGAGTGTCGATTACTGGGATGCCATCGCCGAGCGGCACAATCTGGACCTGACCGTGGTGAACCCGTTGGTGGACGGCACATTCCGCTTCATGACTCTCGACACCGACGGCAAGATCAGGATGGATTGCTCGTCGCCGAACGCGATGGCGTCGCTCATCGCTGCCCGCGATCGCTTCGACATCTCGACGGGAAACGACGCCGACTCCGATCGGCACGGCATCGTCACTCCCGACGGTGGCCTGATGAATCCCAACCACTTCCTCGCCGTCGCCATCGACTACCTGTTCACGCACCGACCCGATTGGTCACCCACGGCGGCAGTGGGCAAGACGTTGGTGAGCTCGTCGATGATCGACCGGGTCGTCGGAGGTCTCGGTCGTCGACTCCTCGAGGTGCCGGTCGGGTTCAAGTGGTTCGTTCCAGGTCTGCTTGCCGGTGAGCTCGGTTTCGGCGGCGAGGAAAGCGCAGGCGCGTCGTTCCTCCGACGCAACGGCCGAGTCTGGACCACCGACAAGGACGGCATCATCCTCGCGCTGCTGGCGTCCGAGATCACCGCCGTCACCGGGTCCACGCCGTCTCAGCGCTACGGCGAGTTCACCGCGAAGTTCGGCAATCCGACGTATGCCCGCGTCGACGCTCCGGCCACCCGCGAGCAGAAGGCCGTTCTCACCAAGCTCTCACCGAGCCAGATCACCGCCACCGAGCTTGCCGGGGAACCGATCACAGCCACGCTGACCGAGGCGCCGGGTAACGGAGCTGCCCTCGGTGGACTGAAGGTGACGACGGAGAGCGCCTGGTTCGCTGCGCGCCCGTCCGGAACCGAGGACGTGTACAAGATCTACGCGGAGTCGTTCCAGGGCGAGGAGCATCTGGCCCGGGTTCAAGCCGCAGCACGTGAACTGGTGTCGTCCGCACTCGAGAGCTCGTGACCGACTCACCTCCACCCGATCACGACAGTTCGACGCCCGAGCCGGCGTTCCAACCCGGAGGCAAGCTCCCGCCGGAGATCTGGGTTCTGGTATCGGCGGCGTTCGTCATCGCGCTGGGATTCGGCATCGTCGCGCCCGCTCTGCCACAGTTCGCCCGGGAATTCGGCGTCGGCTACACCGCGGCGTCGGCGGTCATCAGTGCATTCGCCCTCATGCGGTTGCTGTTCGCACCTGCCAGTGGCGCTCTGGTGCAGCGGCTCGGCGAGCGGCCCGTGTACCTGATCGGACTGCTGATCGTTGCGGTGTCCACCGGTGCGTGCGCTCTGGCCCAGACGTACTGGCAGCTGCTGCTCTTTCGCGGACTCGGCGGCATCGGCTCGACGATGTTCTCGGTGTCGGCATTGGGACTGCTGATCAGGATCAGTCCTCCGACCAGTCGTGGCCGCATCTCCGGCCTGTATGCGACCGCCTTCCTGTTGGGAACCATCGGCGGTCCACTCGTCGGCGGCGCGCTCGTCGGATTCGGTCTGCGGGTGCCGTTCGTCATCTACGCCGTGGCTCTCGTGATCGCCGCGGCCGTCGTGTATTTCACCCTGGGCAATTCCGACCTCGTCAAGCCCGAGAAGGGCTCCGCACCGCCCACGATGTCGTTGCTCGCCGCCCTGCGGATTCCGTCGTATCAAGCCGCGCTGGCGTCGAATTTCGCCAACGGGTGGGCAGTGTTCGGTGTTCGGGTGGCCTTGGTGCCGTTGTTCGTCGTCGAGGCGATGCAGCGATCCGAGGTGTTCGTCGGTATCGCGCTGACCGTGTTCGCAGTGGGAAATGCGCTGGTGCTCACCACTGCCGGTCGCCTGTCCGATGTGCGCGGTCGCAAGCCCTTCATGGTGGGTGGGTTGGCGGTGTGCGGCCTGGGAACCGTCGTTATGGGCTACGTGCACGATCCCGTGCTGTTTCTCGTGGTGTCGTTGATCGCCGGAATCGGATCGGGACTGATGAGCCCCGCCCAGCAGGCCTCGGTTGCCGACGTGATCGGATCGAAGGCGCGCGGAGGGCCCGTGCTGGCTGCATTCCAGATGGCCTCCGATGTCGGTGCGGTCATCGGCCCGATCGTGGCCGGGATGATCGTCGAGCAGGTCTCGTTCGGTCCGGCTTTCGCCGTGACGGGAGCGCTGCTTCTCCTGGCCGGACTCTGGTGGTCGCGAGTTCCGGACACGCTCGGGCGCGAGAGCACCTGACGCACGCAACCGTAGTATTCGCTGTGTGAGCCAGAAGAAGATATCGAGTACGAAACACACACCCGAGGCAACCTCCAACACGATGACGTACGTATTGGGCGGCATCGCATTCGTCGTAGTGGTGATCGTCATCGTGGTGGCGATCATGTGGCAGAGCGGAAGCGACGCTCCCCGCAACGACGGCTACGGAACGGTCAAGAATCCGGCGGTCGAATTGTCGTTGCCGGGTGACGGTGTGGTGCAGCTGTCGCGTCCTGAAGCGCAGCGGGTCATCGATGTCTTCGAGGATCCGATGTGCCCGTTCTGCGGCGACCTCGAAGTGAAACACGGCCAGGAGTTGGCTCAGAAAATCGACGACGGTGTCGTCTCGGTGAATTACCACCTGGTCAATTTCCTGGATCCACAGTCGGCGTCCAATGACTATTCGACGCGTGCCGTCGCGGCGTCGCACTGCGTGGCAGCGACCGAGAACGCGCGGGTCTACTCGGCATTTCACGCCGGGTTGTTCGACCCGGAATTTCGCCCCGAAGAAGGCGGTGACTCCGACCGAACCGATGCCGAACTCGCCGAACTCGCCGGATCTGCGGGAGCGAGCGAGCTGGCAACGGAATGCATCACCAGCGGTGCGCAGCGCGATGCAGCAGTAGCGGATGCGAACACCGGACGGGACGCACTGGCGGCGTCGGGTGCCCGGGGAACGCCGGGGGTCCTCGTGGACGGTCAGGTTGTCGATGCGCTCGGTGACTCGGAATGGCTTGCGTCGATCAACTGATCTCGGGCGTCGGTGCGATCGGTCGTGGAGGTTTCGGTACCGGTCGCACCAGGTGATTTGTTGCTGCTGCGACCGATGGTGTAACTTCGTTCGAGCAACCGCATGAGCGGGAGCACGCAGTAACTCGGGGCTATGGCGCAGCTGGTAGCGCACCACACTGGCAGTGTGGGGGTCAGGGGTTCGAGTCCCCTTAGCTCCACCGAGAAGCAAGCTTCACCGAGTAACAAGCTTCACCAAGATGGTCAATGAAAAAAGCGTCGCCCTCGGGCGACGCTTTTTTCGTGTTTCGGTGTCGAGACCGCCGGATCGGCTTTCGAGTGTCGGACCGGAGCCCGATTCGGCTGTGGTGGTTCAGTGAGCGGCGTCGAATGCCTGCTCGACCTCGGCGGGGATTCTGCCTCGCGCCGAGATGTTGTGGCCGTTCGCCTTGGCCCACTCTCTGATGGCTTTGGTCTGATTGGCGTCGCGCTTGGCACCGGTTGCCGGGGTGCTCGACTTCTTCGTTCGCTTTCCACCGACCTTGGTCGAGTGCTCGATGTAATAGTCGAGCTTGCGGTGAAATTCCTTCGCGTTCTTGTCGCTCAGGTCGATTTCGTAGCTGACTCCGTTGACCGAATAGGTTATGTGTTCGCCACCGGATTCGATCGGTTTTTCGTCGATGTCGTCGACTAGTTGCACATAGACTTTTCTGGCCATGCTGAAGCTCTCCAATGATGCAGGGGATGATGCGGGGATGTCCAGATCGAACTGAAGCGACTATACGGCTGAACAATGTCTTTATCCATGCGGGTCGGGGAATTGTTACTCGATTCGCAGAATTCTCACAATCACCTCGACACCTCGTGAAACCGACGAGGTGATTGTGAGAAGCATTGTCTCGGCGATCCTGTTCATCGTTATCCGTGAGAAAGACGAACTGTCCGGTTTGAATACGTAGTGCCATCCTCGGGTCGGTTCGGGTTCGATCGAATGCGATCGGTTGGTGCCGCTCGGCTTCGATGTATCCGGCAACGAATCGGTCACGAAACGCAATCGTTTCACTAACGAAAGATCACCCGAGACGCGTCGACGGCAATATCTGCTTCACTTGAGGCGCAAGTGTCTGTTGTGACGTGTGGTGCCCCGCGGTGCGGTGACCCGCTCGGATCAGCGGTGTCCGAGGGGTCGAGAGGGGAGTTGCGCAGCGAGTTCCACCGTTGCGCCAGACGCTATGAAATCTGCACAGATGACCAGATCGGTAGTGACGGCGCTGATGTGCGTCGGGATTCTCGGTGCCGGGGTGCTCGTGTCCGCGCCTGCCATGGCAGCACCGGCCGGCACGGCACCCGCCGCAGGCACGGAGTTGTCGGGGAAGACAGTGTTCCTCGATCCGGGTCACCAGGGCACCGCACACTCGGAGAATCTGCAGCGGCAGGTGAACGACGGACGGGGCGGCACCAAGGATTGCCAGACCACCGGCATGACCACAGTGGACGGCGTGCCCGAGCACACGATCAACTGGAAAGTCAGCGAGCTCGTCCGATCGAGCCTGGAGAGTCTGGGTGCGACGGTGAAGACGAGTCGAGCAGACGACACCGGCTGGGGCGGATGCGTCGACGACAGGGCGAAGGCAGCCAGTGAGTCCGGGGCCGACGTGGCCGTGAGTATCCATGCGGACTCCACGAGTACGACGACCGACACCGACAGGCACGGGTTCCATCTGATCGTGCCCACTCTGCCGATTCCGAGCGCCGCTGCCGACGCTGCCCAGTCCCAGGGGGGACGTTCGGCGTCGACGCTGATGCGAGACTCCTACGTGCGCGCAGGCTTCGAGCCCGCGAACTACGCGGGTGTCGAGAACGGAATACAGGAGCGATCCGATGTCGCCGGTCCTGCGCTGACCACGGTGCCTCTTGTGTTCGTGGAGATGGGCAACGGATCCAACCCCGACGACGCAGCTCTGCTGGAGAGCTCGGACGGTCAGCTCGAGCATGCGATCGCCATCTCGACGGGGATCATCGACTACCTCCTCGGGGCCGAAACCCCCTCGACCCCAACGGACGCCGCGACCACCCCTGCGGCTGCCCCCGCCGCGACTGCCACCACCGACACCGCCGCGTCTGCGGCAGCACCCAGCGGCGCGGGCCCCGCGGACGAGGGGCGCAGCGCGTTGTCCAGGTTGCTCGAGAGCGTGTCCCCGTACGTGAATGCGTTGGGCGTCGACGGCCTGGAAGCACTCGCGACCCCGGACAACGTGAGCAGTGTGTCGACGTTCGCTCGAGGCCTGCTGAAGCAGATTCTCGCCGACCGGTAGTCTCGGACGCCGTGGCGCGTCGACGAATTCCGGTGGTGATAGTTGCGGGCTTTCTCGGCGCAGGCAAGACCACCCTGCTGAACCACCTGTTGCGCAATGATTCCGGTATCCGAATAGGTGTTGTGGTCAACGACTTCGGGGCGATCAACATCGACTCGATGCTCGTGGCCGGCCAGGTCGATTCGATGGTCTCGCTCGGCAACGGATGCATCTGTTGCGCCGTCGACATCAGCGACATGGACGCGATGTTCGACGCCCTCGCACACCGTCGGTCCGCCATCGACGTGATCGTGGTGGAGGCCAGCGGCTTGGCCGAACCCCGCAATCTCATCAGAATGGTCCGGGGCAGCGAGAACGAATTCATCGTCTACGGCGGGCTCGTCGGGGTCGTCGACGCCGTGGAATTCCCGCAGACCCGCGTGCGGCATCCCGAGATCGACCAGCACCTGCAATTGGCCGACCTGGTGGTGTTGAACAAGTCCGACGCGGTGACCGAGTCCGAACGCTCCGCGGTGGTGTCGACGGTGCAGTCGGTCGTAGGAGACGTGCCCGTCGTACCCGTGGCCTTCGGTCGCGTCGACCCGCTGCTGCTGTTCGACAGACGCGAGGATCACTCGGTGAATTCGGCAATGGCGGTGCAGCTGACGTTCGACGAACTACTCCGAGAGAATCACGACCATGACCATGACCATGACCACGAGCACGACCGACACCTGCACGCGCAGTACTCACACACCGAATTCGTCACGGCGGAGCCCTTCGAACCGCGTCGGTTGATCGAGTTCCTGGAGAATCCTTCCGGGAACCTCTATCGCATCAAGGGATTCGTGCATTTCGGCATCGCCGGCTACCCGCAGAAGTTCGTCGTGCACACGGTGGGCCGACACATTCGATTCGAGGCTGCGTCGTGGGCCCGAGGCGAGCCCGAGCAGACCTCACTGGTGCTGATCGGTACCGAACTCGATGCGTCGGCCGTCGAGCAGCGGTTGCGTGCCTGTGTGCGAGGACCGGACGACGACGCCGATGCGTCCGCGATGCTTCCGGTCCATCGCTACCTCGAGAGCGGCTAGTTCCCTAGAGCCCGACCCACTCGGTACGTCCGCCCTCGAATCCCTGACGCTTCCAGATCGGAACCTCGGCCTTGATCCGCTCGACGAGTCGGGCGCAGGCCTCGAACGCTTCGGCGCGGTGAGCCGAGCCGACGGCCGCGACGAGCGCAAGGTCGCCGACGCGCAGATCGCCGACGCGATGCACTGCGGCCACCGCCAATCCGGTCTCTGCCGATACCTCCGAGCAGCAGCGGCTCAGGAACCGTTCTGCATCGGGGTGGGCGCGGTATTCCAGAGTCTCCACCGCATGTCCGCCGTCGTGATCGCGCACGATTCCGCTGAACAGCACGACGGCACCGTGACGCGAATCCTGCACTGCTGCCTCTACTTCGGCAGTGCTCAACGGTTCGTTCGAGATACGGGCGACGAGCTCACTCATCGTGGGGGCCTCCTCCGGCGATCTGGGCGAGCACATGGTCGAGGAGTGGGTCGAGAACGGAGAGTCCGTCCTTCACGCCACCCGGTGAGCCCGGCAGGTTGACTATCAGTGTGCGTCCGATCAGACCCGAGACGCCGCGGCTGAGCACCGCGTGAGGCGTCGCAGACGTTCCGCGGGTTCGGATGGCATCGGCGATGCCCGGCATGTCGATGTCGAGGAGGGCTGCCGTCGCCTCGGGGGTCGCATCGGTGGGGGATACGCCGGTGCCGCCGGTGCTGACGATCAGCGACGGTTCGCCGAGCAGAGCGTCCTGCAGCCCCGCAGCGATGTCGGCATCGGCGTACACGAGTGGGCCCCGCACGGCGAAGCCTCGATCGGTCAACCAGGACGCGATGGTGGGGCCGGTGGTGTCCGGTCGAGTTCCGTTCGCGCCGCCGGTGGAGGCCACCAGTACCGCCGCGGACCGTGAGGACTCGAATACCGGCGCAGCCGCAGCGTCGGGGGAGACCTCTGCGTCGTCCCGCTGCCAATGTCCGTGCTTGCCGCCGTCTTTGGTGAGCAACCGGACGCCGTTCATGGTGGCACCGGGATCGACGGCTTTGACCATGTCGTGCAGGGTCAGGCCGGCGACGGCGACCGCGGTCAGTGCTTCCATCTCGACCCCGGTACGTCCGGTGGTGCGGGCGGTTGCCTCGACCGTGATGGACGACTCGGTGAATCCGAACGAGATCTTCACCGAGGAGAGGGCGAGCTGATGGCACAGCGGAATCAGTTCCGACGTCCGCTTCGCTGCCGAGATGCCGGCGATGCGGGCGGTGGCGAGAACGTCCGCCTTGGGCATGTCGTCCGCGCGCACGAGCGTGATGACCTCGGCCGTGGTGACGAATTCACCGGCGGCGACGGCCGTGCGCGAGGTTTCCTTCTTGTGCGCCACATCGACCATGCGGGCGCGGCCCTGATCGTCGAGATGAGACAGCTGGGGTTGCGGGGCGTCGGTGGTCACAGCGGCCACACCTCCACGTCGGTTCCTGCGGCGAGTTCGGTTGTCTCGGAGTCGATATCGATCAGCACATCGGCCCATGCCAGTGCGGCCACCAGGTGCGAGCCGGGGCCGGCGACGAGCTCGACCCGACCGTCGTCGCGTAATCGGCCACGAAGTAGTTGTCTGCGACCGGGCGGTGACACGATCGATTCGTGCAGGGCCGCGGTGGTCGAGAGCACCGGCGGCAGACCGGCCGCCCGCCGAACGATGTTGCGCGCGAACATGATGTACGAGACGACCGTACTGACGGGATTGCCGGGAAAGCTGAGCACGGGGACGCCGTCGAACATCGTGATGCCCTGCGGTCCGCCCGGCTGCATACGAACCGATCCGAAGTTGCCGCCGAGGGGGCGGAGCACGTCCTTGACCACCTCGAAGTCTCCCATCGACACTCCGCCGGACGTGATGATCAGCTCGGCCGATTCGGCTGCGGCGTCGAGGATCTCGCGAAAGCGGCTCGGCTCGTCGGAGCTGCGCGAAACGGAGACCACCTCTGCGCCGCTGGCGCGAAGGTGTGCGGCGAGGGTGATGCCGTTCGAGTCGTAGATCTGACCGGGCGTCAGCGTCGAACCGGCGTCGACCAGTTCGGCTCCGGTGGTCACCACGGCCACCCGGGGGCGCGAGCGAACGTCCACTTCGCCGAATCCGACGGCGGCGAGAACGGAGATGTGGCGGGGTTCGAGCACTCGACCCGACTCGACCAGGATTGTCCCGACGCGCACGTCGCTTCCTTGTTCGCGTACGAATTCGCCTGCTGCGCGGCCTCTTTCGATCGTCACGGAGCCGGCCGTCGGTACCGAGGTGTCCTCGACGGGGACGATGGTGTCCGCTCCGTCCGGAATGGGGGCACCGGTCATGATCTTGGCGGCGCTGCCCGGCGCGAGAACTGCCGACTGCGTCGGGCCTGCGGCGATGATCGTCGAGACCGGAAGCGTCACCGGGGTCGTCGCCACGGATCGAGAATCCACGGCGTAGCCGTCCATCTGCGAGTTGCAAAACAGTGGCAGATCGACCGGAGATCGAACGTCCTCGAAGGAGACGCGGCCCAACGCGTCGTCGAGAAGGATTCGCTGAGCGGTTCTCGCTGTCAGCGCCGCGAGCAGAGTCTCGACCGCGGCGGCATGTTCCTCGACCGATACCGCGGTCACCGTGCGGATCCAGTGATCGCGTGCGTCTGCTCAACCGTCATGGGTGCCAATCCTAGGCACGCCGATCCGTCCGCTCGGTGTGGGCTGCGGCATAATGGGTAGACACATCTACGACAGGCGTGATTCCCGACAGAGACGAGGTACGAGGTGACGGTGGACAGTGTCACCTCGCTCGGCATTCCAACGTTCGGCACCACCACGGGTTCTGCGGTAGGCGGGGTGAACTCCGTGTCCGATCGACCGGACGTGCCACACCTGATCGATCGATTCGGCCGGGTGGCCCGCGACCTGCGTATCTCGATCACCGAGAAATGCTCGCTGCGCTGCACGTACTGCATGCCCGAGGAGGGCCTTCCGGCTATCCCGGCGGCAGCGTTGCTGACACCGGCCGAGATCGCTCGCGTGGTCTCGGTGTCCGTGCGGCTGCTGGGTATCAGGGATGTGCGTTTCACCGGAGGCGAACCGCTGATGCGCCGCGACCTCGACGACATTCTGCGGTTGTGCCGCGAAGCCGCGGAGGGTGTGCCGCTGTCGATGACCACCAACGCCGTCGGTCTCGAACACCGGGCTCGGTCCTTGGCCGACGCGGGGTTGACCCGAGTGAACGTCTCGTTGGATTCCGTCGACCGCGAAGATTTCGCTCGCCTGACCCGACGAGACCGGTTGCCGTCCGTGCTCGCCGGAATCAGGGCAGCGCAGCGAGCCGGGATCGGACCGGTCAAGGTCAATGCCGTTCTGATGCGCGACACACTGTCCGGTGCCGTCGATCTGCTGCGCTGGTGTCTCGACGAGGGGGTGGCACTTCGATTCATCGAGCAGATGCCGCTCGACGCCGATCACGAGTGGGCCCGCGCGAACATGATCGACGCCCAGACCTTGCTCGACGAGCTGTCCACCGAATTCGACCTGCGTGAGGTGGGGCGTGCCGACCCCTCGGCCCCTGCCGAGGAGTGGAGCGTCGACGGCACCGACGCCACCGTCGGCATCATCGCGTCGGTGACGCGCTCGTTCTGCGGTGATTGCGACCGCACCAGGATCACTGCAGAAGGAACGATTCGGTCCTGTCTGTTCAGCGACGACGAAACCGACCTGCGGGCCGCTCTGCGCGGCGGTGCCACCGACGAAGAACTGGCAGCGGTATGGCGTGGGGCCATGTGGAACAAGTGGGCGGGACACGGCATCGACGCCGACGGCTTCGTACCTCCCACCCGCAGCATGGGAGCCATCGGTGGGTGACACCCAGGTGGAGGTGCGGTATTTCGCTGCAGCGGTCGACGCGTCGCACTGCGAGTCCGAGTACCTCACCGTGCCGGTCGGTGCCACCCTTGCAGATCTGAGAGAGCTGATTCTGTCCCGGCACGGCGCGCCGATGGAGCCGATTCTCAGGGTGTCGGCGTACCTGGTGGGCGAAGATCTCACCCGCGATCTGGGGCGCACGATCGGCGGCAGGGTCGACGTGCTGCCGCCCTTCGCCGGCGGCTGAGCACACCCCGCCGCCGACCCGTGGCTGCCCGATTCAGCTGCTTCTCTTCCACCAATCGTCGAATGGCGTCACAGGCACCGTGCGCTTGTGACGAGTTGCCAGGAACATCTTCTCCAGCTTGTCGGCGACTTCCTCGGTGACATCCTTGCCCTCCAGGTAGTCGTCGATCTGCTCGTACGTGACGCCGAGGGCTTCCTCGTCGGGTAGCGCAGGTCGATCGTCTTCGAGGTCTGCGGTGGGAACCTTGCGCCAGGTGCTCTCGGGTGCCCCCAGCTCGCGCAGCAGTGCCGCGCCCTGGCGCTTGCTCAAGCCGGTCAGCGGAGTCAGATCGACGCCGCCGTCACCGAATTTGGTGAAGAAGCCGGTGATCGCCTCGGCGGCATGATCGGTGCCCACGACGACGTAGCCGAGTTCGCCTGCGAGGGCGTACTGCGCGACCATGCGCTGGCGAGCCTTGATGTTGCCGCGGACGAAGTCTCGGATTCCGGCACTACCGAGTGCTTCCGCCGTCGCGGCCGCTGCGGCGTCGGCGGCGTCCTTGATGTTCACCGTCACCGTGCGGTCGGGATCGATGAACTTCAGCGCGATCGAGGCGTCGTCCTCGTCGGCCTGCACGCCGTAGGGGAGGCGAACGGCGACGAACTCGGCCTCGTGTCCGTCCGCTCGGAGCTCCGTCGCAGCCTGTTGGGCGAGCTTGCCGGTGAGCGTGCTGTCCTGTCCGCCACTGATGCCGAGCACGAACCCCGAGGCCGGCGTCGACGCCAGGTAGTCCTTGAGGAAGTCGACTCGCCTGCGGACCTCCGTGATCGGGTCGATGCTCGACTGCACGGCCAGCTCGCGCATGATCCCCGTGCGCAATTCCGAGTTGATGTGTCCCATCACGTCATCCTAATGACGAATGCCGGGGCCGATCTCGCGCCGTGCGTAGTGTCGGCGGTCGTGAGTGGAACCTCCGATACCTTCGTCAAGCGAAACCCCCAGGCACACCCCGACTTCTACGCCGCCGAGGCCACCGGGCTCGGGTGGCTCGGCGAGGCCGGGGCCCCGGTCGTCGGGGTCGTCGGGCACGGCCGGGCGTACATCGAACTCGAGCGGCTGGTGGCGGCCCGTCCCACGCCTGCCGGAGCCGAACGATTCGGGCGCGCGCTCGCCGCGACACACTCGGCCGAAGCCGCCGGGTTCGGTGCGCCACCCGTGGATGCCGACGGCGTCGCCTTCTCGGGTCAGCTGTTCATCGGATCCCGGCCCATGAGCAGTACGGTGCACCGATCCTGGGGAGCCTTCTACGCGGCCGAACGAGTGTTGCCGTTTCTCCGAATCGCGGTCGACGCCGGAACCGTGACGCCGGGGGAGGCGTCGGTCGTCGAATCGGCGTGTGGACGCATCGCGGACGGCGACTTCGACGATGCAGAGCCGCCGAGTCGTATTCACGGCGATCTCTGGAACGGCAACGTGTTCTGGACCGACGCGGGAGTGGTGCTGATCGATCCGGCGGCGCACGGTGGGCACCGCGAAACCGATCTGGCGATGCTGGCGCTGTTCGGTTGCCCCCACCTCGACGTCGTCGTCGGCGGGTACGAGACGGTGCAGCCGTTGCGAGCAGGGTGGCGCGAACGCACAGCACTGCATCAGCTGCATCCACTCGCCGTTCACGCAGCCGGTCACGGCCGCTCGTACGGCACCGCGCTGCACGCGGCGGCCGCCGCCGTCGTCCGTCTTTGAACGCAGGACCTACCGAGTGCGAGTTGCCCCGATGGCTATCGGACTCGAGTTGCCCGGCGTGCCAAGTCTTCCCAACCGTCGGCAAGGCGATCCATCGGCATTCCCAGATCGCGGTACTGATGGAGGACCAGGGTGGCTTCGAGTGGTGTGAGCAGCCAGTACGCGAGCAATTCGAGATCCCCGTCCACCTCGGCGGCGCGGAGCAGCGAGAGCACATGGGTGAAGTTGACCATGTGCGCCGGGGCGGAATACCGCGCGTCGTCGGCGCTCTCCGCGGCGCGGAGCACTTCCCCTTGAACGTTGACGAATTCCAGTCGCGCTCGGCCGAAGGCGACGAGACGATCGATCGGGTCGGCTCCCGGGCCCAGCGGCGGATCGCCGAACATGAACGAGTGCTGCAGTTTCTTCTCGGTGTGGTCGAGCAACGCACGCATCAGCCCGGCCCGGTTCCCGAAGCGACGGAACACGGTGCCCTTGCCCACTCCGGCCTTGGTGGCCACCGCGTCCATGGTGATGGCGTCCGCTCCGACGGCCGCCACCAGATCCGTTGCGGCATCGAGGAGCAGGCGACGGTTGCGGGCTGCGTCGCACCGCTCGGAGTCCTCGCCCGCTATGGGCAGCATGGGGCCGGTCACAGACGAAGCCTACCTTGCCGGGAACATAAATGGACCACGGTCCGTTTGGATGGTAGGAATTGACACGACGATCACGTCATCCGAACTCGCGAAGGAATAACCTCATGTCAGACGCTCATGTACTCGTTCTCGTCGGAAGCTTGCGCGCCGAGTCGGTGAACAAGCGGATCGCCGAGACTGCTGTCACCGTGGCACCCGCCGGTGCCGAGGTAGTGGTCTACGACGGACTCGGAGATGTCCCCTTCTACAACGAGGACATCGACGTCGAGGGATCGGTGCCCGAGGGCGCACTCGCTCTGCGGGCCGCTGCCGAGAAGGCCACGGCGTTGTTGCTGGTCACGCCCGAATACAACGGCACCATTCCGGCCGTGCTGAAGAACGCCATCGACTGGCTTTCGCGCCCCTACGGTGCGGGTGCCATGGTGGGCAAGCCGGTCGTCGTCATCAGCGCTTCCCCCAGTGGCAACGGAGCGAAGTGGGCGCACGAGGACACCAGCAAGGCCGTCCGCATCGCCGGCGGAACGGTTCTCGAGGATGTTCGGCTCTCCATCGGTGGCACCATCGACAAGTTCGGCTCGGCCCACCCGCGTGAGAACGCCGAGGTCTCCGGTGAGATCGGCCACGTCGTTGCCGAACTGGTGAAGGCCGCCGACGAACTCGTGAGTGCGTGACCCGTTCGGTTGTGGGAATCGTTTTCATGTAGGGTTTGCGGCATGAAGGTGAGAAACTCGTTGAAATCGCTCAAGAACAAGCCCGGCGCACAGGTGGTACGACGCCGTGGCACGGTGTTCGTGATCAACAAGAAGGAACCGCGGTTCAAGGCGCGCCAGCGCTGACCACTGCGTGATCGCCGAAGGGCCCTCGGAGAAGTTCGAGGGCCCTTCGGCGTGTCGTGGGGAGGGTCGGCGGTTCTCGGTACACGTCATGGACCCGGCCCGGTCTCCCTGTGACGAACAACATGCGCGCGATGTGACGTGCGACACGCCGATGTCCTCCGATTCTTGCGGCTTCACAACGCCGTGACCAGCGAATACCAAGCATGTTGTTCGCAACATCTCGTGTTCTAGGCAGATGTCGGACACTAGGTGTAGTGTTTGACCAACCGAGAGACCACAACTCGAAGAGCCTGCACACATGGGTTCGAGCAGGTCGAAGTCGCCCTGAGCGGGAGATGTTCTCGGTGCCACACGCAGAGCACATCGGTCGCGTCGGTTCACCCGATGGCGACAACGGAAAGAGGGACACCATGAGCATCACCGTTTACACCAAGCCCGCCTGCGTTCAGTGCAATGCCACCTACCGCGCCCTCGACAAGGCCGGTATCGAGTACTCCGTCATCGACATCTCGCAGGACCCCGAAGCGCGCGACTACGTCATGGCTCTCGGCTACCTGCAGGCTCCGGTCGTCGTTGCCGGTGACGATCACTGGTCCGGCTTCCGTCCGGACCGCATCAAGAGCCTTGCAGCGAACGCTGCTTGAACAGAACGTGGAAGTGAGTGAGCGGTGAGTTTCCAACCGCAGTCCACCCACTCACTGGTCTATTTCTCCAGCGCGTCCGAGAACACTCATCGCTTCGTCTCGAAGCTGGACGTTCCTGCGACGCGCATTCCATTACGTGATCCGGACGGCACTTTTCGTGTCGACACTCCCTACGTCCTCATCGTGCCGACGTACGGGGGAGGGGTCACGTACTCCGGGCGCGACACCAACTACGTCCCCAAGCGTGTGATCAAGTTTCTCAACGACAAGCACAATCGGTCGTTGATCCGAGCTGTCATCGCTGCCGGAAACACGAACTTCGGTGACTCGTTCTGCTTCGCGGGAGATGTCATTTCGCAGAAGTGCGCAGTTCCGTATCTCTACCGATTCGAATTGATGGGCACCCCCGAGGACGTATTGCGGGTCCGCGAGGGGCTGGAGGACTTCTGGGAACGTGAAGTCCGACGCGCCGCCCACACGCACTAGAGCACCACACACCACATACCCAGTAGGAGCATCGCCGTGGCACCGACCATCACCGACGCAGGACCCGTACCCAGCACCGTCCGCGGCGACGGCGACATGGACTACCACGCGCTCAACGCGATGCTCAATCTGTACGGGCCCAACGGTGAGATCCAGTTCGAGAAGGATCGCGAGGCCGCCAATCAGTACTTCCTGCAGCACGTCAATCAGAACACCGTGTTCTTCCACGATCTGGACGAGAAGCTGGACTACCTCGTCGAGGAGAACTACTACGAGCCCGAGGTTCTGGACCAGTACTCCCGCGAGTTCGTGAAGTTCCTGATCAACCACGCGTACTCGAAGAAGTTCCGGTTCCCCACGTTCCTCGGGGCGTTCAAGTACTACACCTCGTACACGCTCAAGACGTTCGACGGCAAGCGTTACCTCGAGCGGTTCGAGGACCGGGTGTGCATGGTGGCGCTGACGCTGGCCGCAGGCGACGAGGCCCTGGCCACCGATCTGGTCGACGAGATCATCGCAGGCCGCTTCCAGCCCGCGACGCCCACCTTCCTCAACTCCGGCAAGAAGCAGCGCGGCGAGCCCGTCTCGTGCTTCCTGCTGCGTATCGAGGACAACATGGAGTCCATCGGCCGCTCCATCAACTCGGCCCTGCAGCTGTCCAAGCGTGGTGGCGGAGTTGCGTTGCTGCTGAGCAACATTCGCGAGGCCGGCGCGCCCATCAAGCGCATCGAGAATCAGTCCTCGGGTGTCATCCCGATCATGAAGCTGCTCGAGGATTCGTTCTCCTATGCCAACCAGCTCGGTGCGCGTCAGGGCGCGGGCGCGGTCTACCTGCATGCTCACCACCCCGACGTCTACAAGTTTCTCGACACCAAGCGTGAGAACGCGGACGAGAAGATCAGGATCAAGACGCTCTCGCTCGGAATCGTCATCCCGGACATCACGTTCGAGCTGGCCAAGAAGAACGAGGACATGTACCTGTTCTCGCCGTACGACGTCGAGCGCATCTACGGGGTCCCGTTCGCAGACATCGACGTCTCCGAGAAGTACTACGAGATGGTCGACGACAAGCGGATCCGCAAGACCAAGATCAAGTCGCGCGAGTTCTTTCAGACTCTCGCCGAGTTGCAGTTCGAGTCCGGTTACCCGTACATCATGTACGAGGACACCGTCAATCGCGCGAACCCGGTGAAGGGCAAGATCACTCACTCCAACCTGTGCTCGGAGATCCTTCAGGTCTCGACGCCGTCCACGTTCAACGACGACCTTTCGTACAGTCATGTCGGCAAGGACATCTCGTGCAACCTCGGTTCGCTGAACATCGCCAAGACGATGGACTCGCCCGATTTCGGTAAGACCATCGCCGTGGCCATTCGCGGACTCACCGCAGTGTCCGATCAGACGCACATCTTCTCCGTGCCGTCGATCGAGCAGGGCAACAACGATTCTCACGCAATCGGCCTCGGGCAGATGAATCTGCACGGCTACCTCGCACGGGAGCGCATTCACTACGGCTCGACCGAGGGCATCGACTTCACCAACATCTACTTCTACACGGTGCTGTTCCATGCTCTCCAGGCATCGAATCAGCTGGCCAAGGCTCGTGGGCAGTACTTCAAGGGGTTCCCGGACTCCAAGTACGCGTCGGGTGAATTCTTCGACAAGTACACCGATCAGGTCTGGGAGCCGGCCACACCCAAGGTTGCGAAGTTGTTCGCCGATGCGGGCGTATCCGTTCCCACTCAGGCGGATTGGACGACGTTGAAGGCGTCGGTGCAGGAATACGGGATCTACAACCAGAACCTGCAGGCCGTCCCGCCGACCGGTTCCATCTCGTACATCAACAACTCCACCTCGTCGATTCACCCGGTGGCGTCGAAGATCGAGATTCGCAAGGAAGGCAAGATCGGCCGCGTCTACTACCCGGCACCGTATCTCGACAACGACAACCTGGATTTCTACCAGGACGCGTACGAGATCGGGTACGAGAAGATCATCGACACCTACGCTGCCGCAACGCAACACGTCGATCAGGGCCTGTCTCTGACGCTGTTCTTCAAGGACACGGCCACCACTCGTGACATCAACCGCGCGCAGATTTACGCATGGCGTAAGGGCATCAAGACGCTCTACTACATCCGCCTGCGCCAGTTGGCCCTCGAAGGCACCGAGGTGGAGGGTTGCGTGTCCTGCATGCTGTAGTCGACTCGGTCGGTCGGCCTGTGGCGAATACAGCGATATCGCGGTGCGCCGCGGAGCATAATCAGGCATGGACACCGAAGCGGGCGACGAGGTCGAATCCGATATCGATGTGACGATTGCTCGGAAGGACGCACGTCCTTCCGAGCAATCGTCGCGTGGTCGACACGCCCGACGGCGTGTACCTCGCAGCGGGTTGGGCGAGTGGGATCCAGCCTCACGTGGCCATGATGCGCTCGAAACGGTGCTGGCGCAGAACACCCTTCGGGTGCCGGAGCTACTCCCGATCCGCTACGCCCGCATGTCCGCATCGCCGTGGACCTACTTCCGTGGGGCCGCGGCCGTGATGGCGGCCGATCTCGCGTCGACTCCGCACACCGGCATCGAGGTCCAGTTGTGTGGCGACGCCCATGTGTTGAACTTCGGATTGTGGGCCACCCCCGAACGGAACCTGTACTTCGATCTCCGCGACTTCGACGAAACGCTGCCGGGCCCGTTCGAGTGGGATCTCCAGAGGCTGGCGACGTCTCTGGTGGTTCTCGGTCGCGAGAACGGGGTCGATGCGCGGCGCTCCGACCGGGCGGTCGCAGCGATGACAGCGGCGTACTGCAGAAAGATGAGGGCGTACGCGAAAACCCCGGAGATCGACATCTGGTACGACCGCATCGACGTCGCGGGTTTGCTCGGTCACTTCTCGTCGGGCATCGCCCGCCACGCCGAGAAACTCATCGAAACGAAAGCCGAGCGTCGTACCAGCCGTGGAGCGTCCCGCAAGTTCACCGAGACGAGGGACGGGCGTCGACGAATTCGCGAGGACCCGCCTTTTCGCACCCACGTGGGTGATTCCCAGATCGAACTGGTGCAGGCGGTCATCGCCGGTTACAGCGAGTCGGTCGACGACCATATCTGGAGTCTGCTGTCCAGGTTCCGAGTTCTCGACGTGGTTCGGCAGGTGGTCGGCGTCGGGAGCGTAGGGATGCGGGTGTATCTGGCGCTGCTGGAAGAACGGCGGACGGGCGATCCGTTCTTCCTGCAGATCAAGCAGGCGGGGCCGTCGGTGTTCGAGCGGTTTCTCGAACCGAGCAGGTACGACAATCACGGTGCGCGCGTGGTCAGCGGACAGCGAATGCTGCAGAGTGCCACCGATATGTTCGTGGGATGGACTGCAGTGGGGGACATGAACTTCTACGTTCGGCAGTTCCGTGACATGAAGGTCATTCCCGACGGCGAGATCATCGGGCCGTACCTCACCGAATTCGCAACCGCATGCGGTGAGGTGCTCGCACGAGCGCACGCCCGAAGTGGTGACGCGGAGGCGATCGCCGACTACCTCGGCCGAGGAGACAAGGTCGATCGGGCGATGGTGGCTTTCGCCCACGCCTACGCCGATCAGAACGAGCGCGATCACGCGCAGTTGGTCGAGGCCATCGAAGCCGGAACCGTCCCGTGCTCGGTGGGGTGGTGACAGACCGAAGCAGGCGTAGGGGTCGTCTCTGCGGGCAACACTCGCGGCACACTTTGTAGTGCCTACCGGACTTGTCGGACACAACGGGTAGTGTTCGTGTCAGCGACTTTTCACGTAGTTCCGTCCCAGTTCTCGCTCATCGACCTGTAGGTAGGCACCCATGGTAAAGCTCATCGATCGCGTCTCCGCGATCAACTGGAATCGGGTCCAGGACGACAAGGACTCCGAAGTGTGGGAGCGCCTCACCAGTAATTTCTGGCTGCCGGAGAAGGTGCCGGTATCCAACGACATTCCGTCGTGGGCAACGCTGACCGCCGTCGAGAAGCAGTTGACGATGCGTGTGTTCACCGGATTGACACTGCTCGACACCATTCAGGGCACCGTCGGCGCCGTCAGCCTCATTCCTGATGCCATCACTCCCCACGAGGAGGCGGTGTACACCAACATCGCGTTCATGGAGTCGGTGCACGCCAAGAGCTACAGTTCGATCTTCTCCACCCTCAGCTCCACCCGCGACATCGACGACGCATTCCGCTGGTCCGAGGAGAACGTCAACCTCCAGCGCAAGGCCGAGATCGTCCTGAACTTCTACCACGGTGACGATCCGCTCAAGCGCAAGGTCGCGTCGACGCTGCTCGAATCGTTCCTGTTCTACTCCGGCTTCTACCTGCCGATGTACTGGTCCTCACGGGCCAAGCTCACCAACACCGCGGACCTGATCCGTCTGATCATCCGCGACGAGGCCGTGCACGGGTACTACATCGGGTACAAGTACCAGAAGGGTCTCGAGAAGGTCAGCGAGGCGCAGCGCGAGGAACTCAAGAACTACACCTTCGAGTTGCTGTTCGAGTTGTACGACAACGAGGTCGAGTACACCCAGGACCTCTACGACGAGATCGGCCTGACCGAGGACGTCAAGAAGTTCCTGCGCTACAACGCCAACAAAGCACTGAACAATCTCGGCTACGAGGGCCTGTTTCCCAAGGACGAGACGGACGTCAACCCGGCGATTCTGTCGGCGCTCTCACCGAACGCCGACGAGAATCACGACTTCTTCTCCGGTTCGGGTTCCTCGTACGTCATCGGCAAGGCCGTCAACACCGAAGACGAGGACTGGGACTTCTGAGCCCGTTCGCCACGCCGGGACGCTCACGAATTCGGTGGGCGTCCCGGCGGGCGAATGTCCTCGGCGTCCTTGGGCAT
>NZ_LVCU01000038.1:0-31994 GCF_001647185.1 Rhodococcus sp. EPR-147 | reverse complement strand
CGTCGTGCACAGCTGGGTCCAACCGCAGCAGAATCTTCTTACGCTCGACGGCCATGGCTCACTGGTACAGCGATCCGGTGTTGACGACTGGTTGCGTGTCTCGGTCGCTGCACAGGACCACGAGCAGATTCGACACCATCGTGGCCTTGCGCTCCTCGTCGAGTTCGACGACGTGCTTTTCCTCCAGCTTCCCGAGCGCCATCTCCACCATTCCGACGGCACCTTCGACGATCTGCTGACGGGCGGCGATGACCGCGTCTGCCTGTTGCCGCCGCAACATTGCTTGAGCGATCTCCGGTGAGTAGGCCAACCGGTTGATTCGGGTTTCGATCACCTCGACACCGGCCGAACGTACCCGTGCGTGCACCTCCTCCGACATGGCGGCGGTGATCTCGTCGGCGTTCTCCCGCAACGACATTCGCCCTTCGGCGTCGTACGGGTAGCTGCCGGCGATGTGCCGGACGGCGGACTCGGTCTGGACGGCGACGAACTCCTCGTAGTCATCGACCTGGAACGACGCCAGTGCGGTATCGGCGACCTGCCAGACGACGATGGCGGAGATCTCGATCGGGTTGCCGTCGGCGTCGTTGACCTTGGATTGTCCGGTCTCGTGGTTGCGGATTCGCGTCGAGATGGCCCTGGGACAGGTCAACGCGGTTCGGTCGAACTGTGTCCTCGGTGCGGTCGGGAGTCAGCGACGGAACCACGCCGACGGCTCGTCGGCGATGGCCTTCTCGATTCGCAATCGCGAAGTGGCCGTGAGGTTTTCGGGGAGCTCGTCGAGTGCGAACCAGGCAACGTCGAGATTCTCGTCGTCGGCCACATGCGGGATGCCGCCGGTGTATCGAGCGAGGAACGTGATGTCCAGATACTGCGCGACGTCGCCGTTGGGGTAGGTGATCGGCTCCGTCACGTCGACGCTCGTCAAGCGCTCGATCGAGGCGTCCACCCCGGTTTCCTCGCCGATCTCACGCAGCGCTGCCGGGGCGGGTTCCTCGCCCGGCTCGAGAATTCCCGAGACCACGGCCCAGGTGTTGTTGTCCGCTCGCAGCGTCAGCAGCACGCGCCGGTTGTCGTCGAGAACGACTGCGCTTACACCGGACAGCCACAACGGCGACGTTCCGACGACACTGCGCAGGGCACGGACGAATTCGGGAATCGGCATCGCGTCAGGAGACGTAGGCGTTCAGGGAGGCGGACAGGTCGTCCAGAACGGCCCGTGCCGCGACGACGCCGCTGCCCGACCAAACAGTGTCGTTGACGGCGAAGACCCGACCGTCGGTGACCGAACCGAGAGCGTGCCACGCGTCGGAGTCCATCACCTCGCGCCCGAAGCTCTCGCCGTCGGGGCCCGCGAATCGCACGTAGACGATGTCTCCCTCGACCGGCGTGAGGTTGTCCGACTCGACCGAGAACGTGGCGTCGCGCTGGCTCTGGGGCCGGCCGACTCCGACCTCGTCGAGTATCTGGCCCGCGAACGAGTTCGGTCCGTCCACCTCGATGGAGTCCGCCGCGAATCGGACGACGGACGCCTGGGTCTGGGTGGCGTCGATCTCACGACCGACTCGTTCGGCGTCCGCGGAGAACGAGGCGAGTGCCTCGAATGCCGCCTGGCCGCGACCGAGCGCCGCCGCGGACTGCAGAAAGGTGTCTTTCCAACCCTGCCCCGTTGCGGTGAAGACGGTCGGGGCGATGGCTGTCAGCTCGTCGTACGTAGTCGATCCGAGCGACTCGGCACCGAGGATCAGATCGGGGTCGAGGGCAGCGATGGCATCGATGTCGGGTGAACCCACCGGCCCGACGGACGGAACGGACGCCAGTCCGGTGCCCAGGTACAGCGGTTGGTCTCCGTCGCCCCGGAAATCGGGGTCGATCGTGGCCGCCCCGACGACGCGCTCCCAGATGCCGACCGCGCAGCTCGCGTCCAGGCCTGCGCCATCGAGCACGACGATGCGCTGGGGGTCGGCCGGAAGGACGCTGATGCCCTCGGCATGTCCGACGGGTCTGGTGTCACCCTCGATACCGGTCGGATCGAGTGGTGCCAGTGCGGGGCACAGACCCGCGGTGTCCCGGTTGTTGCCGACCACTCCGGCACCGGCGATGTTCGTGGTGGTGCGAACGATGGTGGATGCGTCGTCCTGCGCCTCGGAGTCGGAACAACCGACCAGCGCCACGGCGGCGGCGAGGCACACGGAGGCGACGGCACCGATCCTGCGCGGCGCACACGAACGGGGGACTCGTGGATGGAGTGGCAACGCGGGACTTCCTTCGACGGGTCGGGTGGTCTCACACAGTATCGGAAGGCGGCCGTCGCAGAACACCCGAACGGACACCGCGGAGCGTGCGGAATCGGCAACTCCCGCGGCGTCCCCGACTGCGCCGGAAAGGCCGACAGCGCAGGCAGATCGCGCGATCCGGGCACGGCCGATCGGGCCCAATACGACACACGGTAGGACCGGTTCGGCAAGCGTCGGTCCGAAGGTCTACGATTCGAGGAGCGCACGACTAGATGACGTCGCCTCGTGGTTCGAGGTCCGACGCGCAATCAGGAGGATCTGTGACTGCCCTAGCGCCTAGGCCCGCACCTGCGGTGGATGCTGCTCGGCCGTTCCCGCCGCGGACGGGACCGAAGGGGTCGTTCCTGCACAAAGCGGTGACGACAACCGATCCCAAGGTGTTGGGAATCATGTACATCGCGACATCGTTCGCGTTCTTCCTGGTCGGTGGACTCATGGCGCTGCTGATGCGCGCCGAGTTGGCCATACCGGGAATGCAGTTCCTGTCCAACGAGCAGTACAACCAGCTGTTCACCATGCACGGCACCATCATGCTGCTGCTGTACGCGACGCCGATCGTGTTCGGATTCGCCAACTACATCCTGCCGCTGCAGATCGGTGCCCCCGATGTCGCGTTCCCACGGTTGAACGCGTTCTCGTACTGGCTCTACCTGTTCGGTGCCCTGATCACCACGGCCGGGTTCATCACTCCCGGTGGCGCAGCGGACTTCGGTTGGACCGCGTACACCCCACTGACGTCGGCTCTGCACTCGCCGGGCGTCGGCGCGGACCTGTGGATCATGGGCCTGGCCGTTGCCGGTCTCGGCACCATCCTCGGTGGCGTCAACATGATCACCACGGTGATCTGCCTGCGCGCCCCCGGTATGACGATGTTCCGTATGCCGATCTTCACCTGGAACATCCTGGTGACGTCGATCCTGATCCTGCTGGCCTTTCCGCTGCTGACGGCGGCGCTGCTCGGCCTGGCGGCCGACCGTCACCTGGGCGCGCACCTGTTCGATCCGGCCACCGGTGGCGTGTTGCTGTGGCAGCACCTGTTCTGGTTCTTCGGCCACCCCGAGGTGTACATCATCGCGCTGCCGTTCTTCGGAATCGTCTCCGAGGTGTTCCCCGTCTTCTCGCGTAAGCCGATCTTCGGCTACTCGGGTCTGATCTACGCGACGATCGCGATCGCCGCGCTCTCCATCGCCGTGTGGGCGCACCACATGTACGCCACCGGCGCTGTGCTGCTGCCGTTCTTCTCCTTCATGACGTTCCTCATCGCGGTGCCCACCGGTGTGAAGATCTTCAACTGGGTCGGCACGATGTGGCGAGGCCAGGTGACACTGGAAACGCCGATGCTGTTCTCGATCGGGTTCCTGATCACCTTCGTCTTCGGTGGTCTGACCGGTGTTCTGCTGGCATCGCCGCCCATCGACTTCCAGGTCACCGACACGTACTTCGTGGTAGCCCACTTCCACTACGTGGTGTTCGGCACCGTGGTGTTCGCGACGTACGCCGGCATCTACTTCTGGTTCCCGAAGATGACGGGCCGGATGATGGACGAGGCTCTGGGCAAGTGGCATTTCTGGCTGACGTTCTTCGGATTCCACGCCACGTTCCTGGTGCAGCACTGGCTCGGAAACGAGGGCATGCCGCGTCGGTACGCCGATTACCTTCCCTCGGACGGGTTCACCGAGTTGAACGTCATCTCCACGGTCGGTGCTTTCATTCTCGGTGCCTCGACACTGCCGTTCGTGTGGAACGTGTTCAAGTCCTACCGCTACGGCGAGGTCGTCACAGTCGACGATCCGTGGGGCTACGGCAACTCGTTGGAATGGGCCACCTCGTGCCCGCCGCCGCGACACAACTTCACCGAACTGCCTCGGATCCGTTCCGAGCGTCCGGCATTCGAGTTGCACTACCCGCACATGGTCGAGCGGATGCGCGCGGAAGCGCACGTCGGGCCGGGAGCACACGGCGGTAAGACCACCGCAGTACTCGAACAGGCCCGCCGGGCCCCGATCGCCACCAGCGATCACGAAGGATCCGGAGACCCGGACCCCAAGTAGTCCACAGCGCAGCGAGAGCCCCTCCCGGCTACCGGGTGGGGCTCTTCGCTTGCGACAATCTCGTGGCGTGTTCGGGCTCGCTCGTCCACGACAGGTGACACGAAGACCTATCCGGCCGCTGGGGCCGTGCACGAAAGGGAGATTCGGTGACTTCGAGCGACACCGCAGTGCTGGTGACGGTGACGGGACCCGACAAGCCGGGCGTCACATCGGTGCTGTTCGCAGCACTGTCACGGCACAACGTCAGTCTGCTCGACGTCGAGCAGGTGGTCATCCGCGGCAGATTGACACTGGGCGTTCTCCTGTCCTGCCCGCGCGATCCCGAGGCGCTCCAGGAGGAGCTCGAGGACGCGATGGCGACGGTCGGCGTTCACGTCGATGTCGAGATCGACACCGCGCGGGGCGGTGGTCAGAGCTTGGCCACCCACGTCGTCGTCGTTCTCGGACGACCCGTGACAGCGCGTGCTTTCAGCACCATCTCCCGTGAACTCGCCCGCCAGGGCGCGAACATCGATTCCATACGCGGAATTGCCGACTATCCCGTCACCGGCCTCGAACTGCAGGTGACCGCGACCGACACGTCGCCGGATGCCGACCTGCAGTTGCGCACGGGGCTCGCGGCCATCGCAGCCGGAATCGGCGTCGACATCGCCGTGCAGCGCGGCGGAATCGCACGGCGATCCAAGCGACTGATCGTGTTCGACGTCGACTCCACGCTCGTCCAGGGTGAGGTCATCGAAATGTTGGCTGCCCGCGCGGGACGCGAGGACGAGGTACGTGCGGTCACCGAAGCTGCCATGCGCGGTGAGATCGACTTCGCGGAGTCGCTCGAACAGCGGGTCGCCGTGTTGGCGGGACTCGACGAATCCGTCATCGACGAAGTGGGCGAAAGTCTGGAACTGACCGCGGGGGCCAGAACCACCATCCGCACCCTCCGGCGTCTCGGCTTCGCCTGCGGCGTCGTGTCCGGGGGATTCCGACAGGTCATCGAGGGCCTCGCTCACGAACTCGAACTCGATTACGTCAAGGCGAACACTCTCGAGATCGTCGACGGCAAGCTCACCGGACGGGTCATCGGGGAAGTGGTCGATCGTGCTGCGAAAGCGACCGCACTCCGTGAATTCGCGGCGCAGTCGGGAGTGCCGATGGAGCAGACCGTCGCCGTGGGCGACGGAGCGAACGACATCGACATGCTCACCGCAGCAGGCCTCGGGGTTGCCTTCAACGCCAAGCCTGCGTTGCGAGAGATCGCCGACACCGCCATCTCCCATCCGTACCTCGACGCGGTCCTGTTCATCCTCGGCGTCACCCGCAACGAGATCGAAGCCGCGGACGCAGTGGATGGGGGAGTCCGCCGCGTCCCGATCCCGTGACCGGCGATCCCGTGACCGGCGATCCCACGACCGGCGACACATCGGATGATGTGGTGGCCGAGACTGCAGTCGAGGAATTCTCACCGGAGAACACGTTCGTCTCGCGCCACGCCGAGCTCGCTCGTGGGTACGGCGGAGCGGAGGACCCGGCAGATCCGGCACAGGTTCTGGCGATGCCGTTGGTGCTGCACATCCCCAAGATCGATCCGCCCCTGCGCAGCGAGTTGCTCGAGGCGGCTGCACGAGCAACCGTTGCGTTGTGCCTGGACCCACGAGTGGGCGTGGACGCGTCCTGGAACGAGGCCTTCACCGAGTGGACGTCGGCCCGCATCCGGAAGGTTGCCCGACGTGCACGCGGTGCGCAGTGGCGTGCGGCGCAGGACGTTCCTGGTGTCACGGTCGACGTCGGGGGAGCGTCGGCACGTGCGTTCGTGCCCGGTCGGGTCGGAGATCTGGATCCTCGGATCAAGCGGCTGCAGATCGGCGGAACCGACGTGTCGGCCGACGACGAACCTTCGGTCTCGGCCGGACCGGTGCTGTGGGTCGACGCCTCCCTGTCGATGACGGTGGGCAAGGCAGCCGCTCAGGTGGGACACGCGTCCATGCTGCTGGCGGGTGCGATGAGCACAGCGCAATGCCGCGAGTGGGCTGCGTCGGGCTTCGAATGTTCGGTCCGATCCGCGAACCCGGAACAATGGACGCGTGCACTGGGCGAGGTTCGTGCCGGTCGCGCCGTCGCGGTGCGGGATGCAGGCTTCACCGAAGTGGCACCCGGTTCGACAACCGTCATCGCTGTTCCGTAGCTCTGGGGTCCACTGTCGTACAAGTGGCTATGCCGAACATATCCAGTAGCCCCGAGACTGGAAGCATGTTCACCTCACCACGTCGTCTACTAGCCGGTCGCCGACTCCCTGCTCGGTTGGCTGCCCTCTACGTGGGGCTGTGGCTGTACGGGGCGTCGATGTCGTTCATGATCGCCGGTGGACTGGGCGTCAACCCGTGGGACGTCTTTCATCAGGGGCTCGAAAGCCACCTGTCGCTCAGCTTCGGAACCATCACCGCGACCCCCGGCGAGGCCGTACTGCTGATGTGGATCCCGCTACGGCAACGTCCTGGCCTGGGCACCGTGAGCAACGTGGTGGTGATCGCAGTTGCGGTGGACACGACGTCGGCGATGTTGCCGGACCTGGACGGGCTCCCGGTGAGGACCCTGGCCATGGTGTCGGGCATCGTGGTCAACGCGTTCGCCACCGCGCTGTACATCGGTGCCGGGATGGGTCCGGGGCCGCGAGACGGACTGATGACCGGTCTGGTGGCCAGGACCGGATGGTCGATTCGCCTCACCCGCACCGGAATCGAGTGCACGGTGGTGCTCACCGGTTGGTTGCTCGGCGGGACGCTCGGCGTCGGGACGGTTCTCTATGCGCTCGGAGTCGGTCCGCTCGTGCAATTGTTCATGACTCACCTGCCTGCGCTGCGCAGCACGAGGACCGTCGATCCGGTCACCGATATCGTCGAACCCGGTTCCAGCGCAGTGGTATCGGAGGGCACACCGTCCACACTCGAGGAATCGAGAACCGGAACGAACCGGGACGACGACCAACTCGGGCACGCCAGAACGATATCGGCTGGCCCTCCGGAATGGAGAACGAGGAGCGAGCTGGCATCGTCGACCTGCCCGCCGTCGGAGGCGAAGGAGCGGACGTCGGAACCGTCCACCCAGGCCTGAATGGTGCGCACCGAATCGTCGTTCCATCGGTCCGTGTCGAATTCGACTCCGGCGGAATCGAACCACACCAGATCGGGTCGGCCGGTCGGTGTCGCGCGGCCGGTGAAGAACTCCTGCTGACGCAGTGTCGGAGCGCTCGCTCGGACACGAAGGAGTCGACCCACGAAGCGAATCATGTTCTGATCGGCACTGTCCCAGTCGATGGCCCAGGCATCGGCCGCCGGTGCATCCCCGGCGATGCAATACGCGTTGTTGTTGCCTCCCTGACTGTGTCCCAGTTCGTCGCCGGCAAGGAGCATCGGTGTTCCGGTCGAGAGCGTCAGGGTTGCCAGAAGTGCCCGGACATGGCGTCCCCTGGCCTCGGCGACGGATGGATCCTCGCTCGGACCCTCCACTCCGTGGTTGACCGACGAGTTGTTGTCGGTACCGTCCCTGTTCTCTTCGCCGTTGGCCTCGTTGTGCTTTCGGTCGTACGACACCAGATCTCGGGCGGTGAACCCGTCGTGCGCGGTGACGAAGTTGATCGACGCCCATGGCAAGCGTCCACTGCTCGCGAAGAGGTCCTCCGAACCGGCCAGGCGCGAGGCCAATTCGCGGACGCCGTGCTGGCCCGCCCAGAAGCGTCGGACCGTGTCACGGTAGCGATCGTTCCATTCCGACCAGGCCACTCCGAAGTTGCCGACCTGATAGCCGGCACCGGTGGCATCCCACGGCTCGGCGATCAATTTGACCCGAGCCAGGACGGGATCGGTGGTGATGGCGGTCAACAACGGTGCGCGAGAATCGAATCGCCAACCGCCGGGTCGGCCGAGAGTGCTGGCGAGGTCGAATCGGAACCCGTCCACGCCCATGTCCTCGACCCAGTACCGAAGGCTGTCGCACACCATCCGCACGACCGCGGGCGACGCGGAATCGAGAGTGTTGCCACAGCCGGTCAGATCGACGTCCGATCCGCGTCCGTCCAGCAGGTAGTAGCCGGGCGCATCGAGCCCACGCCAGCTGATGGAGGGGCCGTCGATCGCGGATTCGCACGTGTGGTTGTAGACGACGTCGAGGATCACCTCGATTCCAGCAGCGTGCAATGCGTCGACCATGGTGCGAAATTCGTCCACCTCGTCACCGGGAACGGCGGCGAAGCGCGGATCCGGTGCGAAGTACGCACCCGTCGAGTACCCCCAGTGGTTTCGCATCCCCCTGGCACGGACGCCGGGTTCGGTGAATGTGGTGTGTACGGGCAGCAATTCGACCGACGTGATGCCGATGCGCGCGAGATGTTCGAGGACGGCCGGCTCGGCCAGGCCGAGGTACGTACCGCGAAGATGCTCGGGGACAGCAGGATTGCGGGCCGTGAACGATCCCACGTGCAGCTCGTACAGGACGGTTCTGTCCCACGGCACCTCGGGGCGAGCGGGACGGCCGACGCGATCGGGGGCTGCGCGGACGACGCCGAGCGGGAGGTGGCCGAGCGAGTCGCGAGAACTGGGCGCACCGAACGGGTCGTCCTCGTAGGCGAGCAACGCCGACGGGTCTCCGAATGCTCCGATCACCTGGCGTGCCGCGGGATCGAGCAGAATCTTCGCACCGTTGAACCGGCGCCCGGAGTGCGGATCCCATCTTCCGTGGGCACGGAAGCCGTATCGATCACCGGGCCGCACTCCCGGGACGAAGGCGTGTCGAACTCCGAATGTCCGGGTGTTCAGTTCCACCCGTCGTTCGCCGCCGTCCGGATCGATCAGGCATACCTCGACTCCATCGGCCTCGGGTGCGTGGACTGCAAATTGCGTGCCAGTCGGCAACGCGGTGGCACCCAGTGGGAACGGTGATCCGGGCGGGTTCGAGGCGGACTCGTCGCCGGTGGTCCGGTGGGAGCTACGAGGCAGATCGTCATTGGGCGACACGCGTGCACATCCTGCCGTGAATGCGCGGTCGATGTGCGGGAAGATAGGCGTCGTGTCTGAACCGGATCCCGACCTGCTCGTAGATTTCACCGACGTAGTCGTCCGCCGCGGCGGTGCGACCCTGGTGGGACCCGTCACCTGGAAGGTGGAACTGGACGAACGGTGGGTCGTCCTCGGCCCGAACGGTGCCGGAAAGACGTCCCTGCTGCGTATCGCAGCGGCCGAAATTCATCCCACGTCCGGTGTCGCCCACGTTCTCGGCGAGGTCATGGGCAAGGCCGACGTCTCCGAACTCCGACCGCGGATCGGTCTGTCGTCCTCCTCGCTGGCGCAGCGCATTCCGGCCGACGAACTCGTATCCGATCTGGTGGTGTCCGCCGGCTACTCGGTGTTGGGGCGCTGGCGTGAGAAATACGACGCGGTCGACACCGAGCGTGCAGTGGAAATGCTCGAGAGCCTCGGTGCCGAGCATCTCGCCACCCGCACCTACGGCACGCTGTCGGAAGGCGAACGAAAGCGCGTTCTCATCGCCCGCGCTCTGATGACCGATCCCGAACTGCTGTTGCTGGACGAGCCTGCGGCAGGTCTCGACCTCGGTGGACGCGAGGAACTGGTGGCGCGGCTGACCGACCTCGCTGCAGATCCCGACGCCCCCGCGACCGTCCTGATCACCCATCACGTGGAAGAGATTCCGCCGGGATTCAGTCACGCGTTGCTGCTCAAGGAAGGCGGGGTGGTGGCGCAGGGACTGGTCGACGACGTCATCACCGCAGAGAATCTGACCGAGGCGTTCAGTCAGTCGATCGCACTCGATCGCGTCGACGGTCGCTTCTTCGCGCGGCGGACCCGCGCTGCCGGGGCGCACCGCCGATAGAGCGGACCGATCGACTCCGCTGCACAGTGCAGCGGTACGTTCCCTTTCATGAGCTCGAACAGTGCTGCCGATCACGTACAGGCCCGGGACGCCTCGACGGTCATCTTGATTCGTGACGGCCTGTCACGACCCGACATCGAGGTGTTCCTGCTCGAACGTGTCGGTGGCATGGCCTTCGCGGGTGGCATGACGGTGTTTCCCGGTGGCGGCGTCGACCCCTCGGACGCGGCAGCGGACGTCCGCTGGGCAGGACCGCCGCCGTCGTGGTGGGCCGAGCGCTTCGGAACCGACGAGGGCAAGGCGCAGGCCCTGGTGTGTGCCGCGGCGCGCGAGACGTTCGAGGAGTGCGGTGTGCTGCTGGCCGGCTCGACACCGGATTCGATCGTTGCCGACACCGCTCCGTTCGCGCTGGAGCGGGGTCGGCTCGAGCGCCGTGAGGTGTCGTTCGCCGAATTCCTCACCGCCCACGACCTCGTTCTGCGATCGGATCTGCTCCGGCCGTGGTCGCACTGGATCACCCCGGTGGGCGAAGCTCGACGGTACGACACCCGGTTTTTCGTCGCAGTGCTGCCGGAGGGACAGGATGCGGACGGCGAGACCAGCGAGGCGGCGTCGGTGAGTTGGCGGTCCACCGGTGACGCACTGGCGGACTGGCGGTCGGGGAACACCATCCTCCTTCCGCCCACCTGGAGCCAACTCGACGCACTGTCTCGGTTCGACACCGTCGCACAGGTCGTCGACCACGACCGCGAGATCGCCCCGGTTCTACCGATCCTCACCCGCGACGAGGGGACGGTCCGGGTGCTCTTCGACGGCGACGACGCGTACTACGCCGGAACGCGCCATCCCTGGTCGGATCGCTAGTCCTCGGCCCGGTAGCCTTTCGGCCCATGGCTGAGTTCGTGAATCTCGAAGTGTCCGACGGCATCGGCACCATCCGCCTCGACCGTCCGCCGATGAATGCGCTCGATCGGCAGATGCAGGACGAGATCCGAGCGGCGGCACGCGAGGCCACGGTGAATGCCGACGTCAAGGCCGTCGTCGTCTACGGCGGCGAGAAGGTCTTCGCCGCCGGTGCCGACATCAAGGAGATGGTGGCGCTGTCCGCGTCGGAGATGGCCGCGATCGCCGGAGATCTGCAGTCGGCCCTCGGCTCGCTCAGTACCATTCCCAAGCCCGTGGTCGCGGCCGTGACCGGGTACGCACTCGGTGGTGGGCTGGAGGTTGCACTGGGTGCGGACCGTCGGATCGCCGGCGACAACGCCAAGTTCGGTGTCCCCGAGGTGCTGCTCGGTGTCATCCCCGGCGGCGGCGGAACGCAGCGGCTGGCTCGGCTGATCGGCCCGAGCCGTGCGAAGGACATGGTCTTCACCGGCCGCTTCGTCGGTGCCGAGGAAGCGTTGCGTATCGGATTGGTGGACGAGGTGGTGGCACCGGACGAGGTGTACAACGCAGCGCGCGCCTGGGCCATGCAGTTCACCACGGGTGCATCGCGAGCGCTCGCAGCGGCGAAGGCGTCGATCGATCAGGGGCTCGACGTCGATCTCACCACCGGTCTTCGGATCGAGGCTCAGCAGTTCGCGGCGCTGTTCGCCACCGAGGATCGCACGATCGGCATGACGTCCTTCGTGGCCGACGGCCCTGGTAAAGCAACCTTCACCGGACGGTGAAGCAACGGTCCCGCAGAGCAGAGTTGTTCCACAGCTACCGGATAGTAGGCTCGCCTGATGACTGCAAGCCCCCACGACGGTGTCAATCGATCGATCTCGAACGCGGTGCCTTCGGCGTCGTCCGAGACCGATGACCGCCAGGTCGATCCAGCCCCGAACCCGCACGCCACTGCCGAGCAGGTCGAGGCCGCACGGTCGGACACCAAACTGGCTCAGGTGCTCTATCACGACTGGGAAGCCGAAACCTACGACGACAAGTGGTCGATCTCCTACGACGAGCGATGCATCGACTACGCGCGCGGCAGATTCGATCAGGCGGTGTCCGGTGACGCGTCGGCGCACTCCGCACTGCCGTACGGCCGCGCCCTCGAGCTGGGCTGCGGTACCGGGTTCTTCCTGCTCAACCTGATGCAGGCCGGCATCGCAGACAAGGGCTCGGTCACCGACCTCTCGCCCGGCATGGTCAAGGTCGCTCTTCGCAACGCCGAGCACCTCGGCCTGGACGTCGACGGCCGGGTCGCCGATGCGGAGACGATTCCGTACGACGACAACACGTTCGATCTCGTCGTCGGGCACGCCGTCCTCCATCACATCCCGGACGTCGAACAGTCCCTGCGAGAGGTGCTGCGGGTACTCAAGCCGGGCGGTCGCTTCGTTTTCGCGGGCGAACCCACCACGGTCGGCAACTTCTACGCGCGGTGGCTCGGACGCATCACGTGGGAGGTGACCACCCGCGCGACCAAACTTCCGTTCCTGGCGAGCTGGCGCAAGCCGCAGGAAGAGCTCGACGAATCCTCGCGAGCGGCGGCACTGGAGGCCGTCGTCGACCTGCACACGTTCGATCCCACCGATCTCGAGCACATCGCGCTGTCGGCCGGTGCCGAGTCCGTGCAGGCGAACACCGAGGAGTTCGCCGCCGCTCTGCTCGGTTGGCCGGTACGGACCTTCGAGGCCGCAGTACCCGAGGGCAAGCTGGGATGGAACTGGGCGAAATTCGCCTTCGGCGGTTGGAAGACACTGAGCTGGGTGGACGAGAACGTGCTGCAGCACGTGGTACCGCGCGGACTGTTCTACAACGTGATGATCACCGGCATCAAGCCCGCCCCTCGCGCTTGATCGGCTCGGACCGCCGCAGGCTCTGCGCTCGAGTCCGCTAGTGGGCTACGAATTCACCGGCACCGACCTCGACTTCCTTTCGAGCGAGGCCGGTGCCGGAGCTCTTGCTGCGGTCGACGATCTCGAGCTCAGCGCTCGAACGTCGGTGCGCGACACGGCCTCGGTGCGCGCTCGCTTCCCGGACCACGCGAGTGCACTGATCGAAACCGTCACGGTCCGGCGCAAGGCCAGAGTGAAGTTGGTCGACTCCGATCGGTGGCTGGTGACCGACGAGGCGGTCCAGCAGGCCACGCCGACGCTCGTCGCGCGGAGGCGGGCCGCTCGACTCGCGGGCCGACGGGTGCACGATGTCACGTGTTCGATCGGCAGTGAACTGTCCGTCCTCGTCGCTACGGCGGAGTTGGCGGTGGGCAGCGACCTCGACCCGATTCGGCTTCGGATGGCCGCACACAACGTCCCTGAGGCCACTCTGCTGCGCGCCGACGCACTGACCCCGACGACACGTGAGACCGTCGTCGTTGCCGATCCCGGCCGCCGAGCAGGTGGGCGGCGACGCCACGACCCGGCGGCTCTGCAGCCGCCGCTTCCGGATCTGTTCGACGCCTATCGAGGCCGAGACCTGGTCGTCAAGTGTGCGCCCGGCCTGGATTTCGACGCGCTCGACTGGGCCGGCGAGATCGAGGTGGTCTCGCTCGACGGGGGAGTGAGAGAAGCGTGCCTGTGGTCGGAGGGGTTGAGCGAGCGCGGTGTTCGGCGCCGGGCAGCGGTTCTTCGATCCGACGGCAGTGTTCTGGAATTCACCGATGCGGAGTCGGACGACATTCCGGTTCGGCCCCCCGGCCGCTATCTGGTCGATCCCGACGGGGCGGTGGTCAGAGCCGGCTTGGTTCGGCACTACGGAGCCAGATTCGGTCTGTGGCAACTCGATCCGAGAATCGCGTATCTGACCGGCGACACCGTCCCGGCCGGGGTTCGCGGCTTCCGAATTCTCGAGCAGTCCAAGTTCTCGGAGAAAGTGCTTCGGCAACAACTGAATCGGATGGATTGCGGCTCGGTGGAGATTCTCGTCCGCGGGGTCGACGTGGATCCGGCGATACTGCGGCCCAGGCTCAAACTGCGCGGCTCCGTGGCGTTATCGGTGGTGATCGCCCGAGTCGAACGGTCCGCGGTGGCGTTCGTCTGCGCTCCGGGCGCTGTCGCTCAGCCCGTGTAGGTGAAGATCTCGCCGAGGTAGCTCGCGGTGACGACCTGGCCGTCCGGGCCGATGGACGTGCCGACGGTGGTGCCGACGACGTCGGGAACCGGTTGCACGTCCACCGTTTCTCCGGTGGCCGCATCGAACGTGAGCAGGGCCAGCCCGTCGTCCTCGCGTACTACGGTATGGCCGCGTCCGTCTGCGGATTGGGCTGCGCTGCCTGCCTGTTCGATGTCGTCGCGGACCCACACTCGCTCGGCCGAATCTCCGTTGTCGCGCACGCCCATGAGGGTGCCGTCTCCGCCCGACGGCACGATCGTGCCGTCGAAAGCGATCGAGGGACTGGCACCGATGCCGAGCCCGGTGCCCTCGGTCCACTTCTGTCGCCCGTCGGCGGTGTCGAACGCGGTCAACCTGCCGTCGACGTCGGCCAGGTAGACCGTCGACCCGTCCTCGGACAGCACCGGCCTCGACGCGACTCCGGCGGGCAGCAGGTCCGAGGACCAGCGTTCGACGAGTCCGGGAGAGCCGTCCCGGTCGTACTGCACGGAAACGAGTTGTGGTGCAATCGAACCCGGACGCCACAGTGTCAGGTACATCGTTCCGGTCGCACTGTCCACCGCGGGTGCTGCGGGTACGGGGCATTCGGATCCACCCGAGCTGCACTGGGCGAGTCCGGTGTCCATCGGCTGAAAATCGGAGTTCGGCTCGGTCAGGAAATCCGGCGTCGGAACCAGATCCAGAATGGGCACTCGAAGTTGCCCGTTCTGCGAATCGAGAACGCTGACCTGGCCCATCTGGGTGATCGAGAGCAGGCTGCCGTCCCCGAGGAACTGGGCGGACTTGGGCACTCCGTACACCGGTGTGCGCCAACGCAGTTGTCCGTGGTCGTTGTACGAGTTCATGCCGCCGTCGTCGCCGATGTAGACGTTGATGGCCGAATCGACGGTCGGCGTGGCAGTGACGACGGACGGCCCGACTCGATTGCACCAGCGCTTGCGGGCGGAGTCGATCTCGAACGAGAAGATGTTGCAGCCGGATTCGGTGGCGGCAGTGACGAACATCTGGCCCGTCGATCCTATGGACACCGGAGAGGTCACCGTGCCGCCCGTGGGGCGCGTCCAGTCCAGGGACAGCGGTGTCGACACCGACACGGCCGTCGAGCCGCTGTTGTGCGAGTTCGCATGCGCTGCGGGCCACGAATCAGGGGAGAGCGGTTCGATGGCCGAGGTGTCGGCGCTGCAACCGCTCACGGTCACCACGACTATCGCCGCAGCGACCGCAGTGACCTTTCTGCCGGTCCTGCCCTTGGCCGTGACGCCGCGCATCGATCGCTCCCCGTGTCTTGATTTCCGTGCCCGACGTGGTGCCGGTGCGTCCGTGTTCGTCTCGTCGACGAGCAACAGTCGACAGGCAACCCTAGCCCGCGCAAGGGTGCCGGCAGAGAGCGGGCGAACGAGAAACTAGGGTGAACGTCCATGACGAGTATGTGGAACGCGCCGCTGCGGACACGCTGGCGCGGGTCGAGACGACGCGACACCGAGCAGGCGCGGTTCCTCACGCGCGCGTCCCTCGACTGGGTGCTCGCCAACAAGGCGTACACGCCGTGGTACCTCGTGCGGTACTACCGCCTCGCGAAGTTCAAGCTCGCCAATCCGCACGTGATCCTGAGGGGCATGGTGTTTCTCGGCAAGAACGTGGAGATACATTCGACCCCGGAACTCTCTCGTCTCGAGATCGGGCGCTGGGTCCACATCGGCGACGGTAATGCCATTCGCTGCCACGAGGGCTCGCTGCGGATCGGCGACAAGGTGGTGTTCGGTAAGGACAACGTCGTCAACACCTACCTCGACATCGAGATCGGCGCATCGACGCTGGTGGCCGACTGGTGCTACATCTGCGATTTCGATCATCGGATGGACGACGTGAACATGCCCATCAAGGATCAGGGAATCGTCAAGGGCCCGGTGCGGATCGGGCCGGACACGTGGATCGCCGCCAAGGTGACGATCCTGCGCGAGACCAGGATCGGGCGGGGCTGCGTGCTCGGAGCCCACGCCGTCGTCAAGGGTGAGATCCCGGATTACAGCATCGCGGTCGGGGCCCCGGCCAAGGTCGTCCGCAATCGCAAGGACGCGTGGGAGGCCGGTGCCGCCGACCGCGCGAAATACATTGCTGCGCTGGAGGATATCGCCCGCAAGAAGGCGCTCGGACAGGCCGAGGCGGCGCGGGAGATCTGACTCCGGTGTTCTCAGGTACGGCCGGGGATCGCGCGCTCGGCGATGTGTGGGCGGGCCAGGGGATGCCGAACCTTGCGTTTGGCTTCCAGGTAGACCTGGGCCGTCGACTCGGCGACGTGCTTCCAGTCGAAATCCACGGTGAGCCTGTCGCGGGCGGCCACGGCTCGTTCCTGCGCGGCGTCCGCGTTGTCGATAACGCGCCGCACGGCGGCAGCGAGCCCACCGACGTCGCCGGGCTCGAATGACAGGCCGGTCACGCCGTCGACGATGGCTTCACCCAGACCGCCTGCGGTGGACGCGACCAGTGGGGTGCCCGCAGCCGCCGCCTCGAGCGCGATGATGCCGAACGGTTCGTATCGACTGGGTAGGACGATGGCGTCGGCTCCGTGCAGCCAGCCGAGCAGTTCGGTGTGGTCGAGATTGCCCAGAAACGACACTGCGCGCGCAACCCTGTGCGTGCGCGTCAGCCCTGCCAACCAGGCGAACTGTGTTCCCTCGCCGGCGATGTGCAGGGTGGTGCCCGGGTGGCTTCGTCGGATGCGGGGCAGGGCGGCGATGGCATCCTGGATGCCCTTCTCGTACTCGAGTCGGCCGACGTAGAGCAGTTTGGCCGGCTCCGATCGGGGCTCTCGTCGACGAAAGTGCCAGGTGGATCGGTCGATTCCGTTGCGAATCACCGTCACCGCCGACTCGGATACTCCGAACAGGGTGGTGACCTCGTCCTTCATCGACCCCGAGCAGGTGATCACTTCATCGGAATCGTTGGCGAGCCACCACTCGACGGAGTGCACCTGACGGTTGACGGGGCCGGAGATCCAGCCGCTGTGGCGGCCGGCCTCGGTGGCGTGGATGGTCGAGACGAGCGGTACGTCGTAGAACTCGGCCAGTGCGATCGACGGGTGCGCGACGAGCCAGTCGTGCGCATGCACGACGTCGGGTTGCCAGCCGTCGCCCAGACCCGGCTTTCCCAGCGCGACGCCGGCACGCACCATCGCGTGCCCCATCGCGAGGGTCCATGCGAGCATGTCCTCCCCGAAGACGAAGTGAGCCGGGTCCTCGGCTACGGCGACGACGAGCACCCCGTCCTCGATGTGGTGCGACGTCGGATGGGTGGCGGCGTCGGTTCCGGTGGGTCGACGCGACAGCACCACGACCTCGTGGCCGCATCGGACCAGTTCGGTTGCCAGGTGATGAACGTGCCGACCGAGACCGCCCACCACCACGGGTGGGTACTCCCACGACACCATCAGAACCTTCATCGACGCCCCCCTGCATCTTCTCTCTCGCCGCCGACGTGTGTACCGGGCAGTCGGCGCGCGTCCAACGCAGGAAACAGCCCGTCCGCGCGGTTCCACTGCCGAGCCAATTCGTCCGCTCGAACAGGTGACCCACCCGCGGCCGCGGCAGCGATCTCGCGCAACGCATGTGCGTGAACGTGTGCCCGTTCCCGCGCGTAGCCTGCGGCGGAATCCTTGCTGACCATGAATGCCCAGTCGCTGGCCACGGCCATCAGTGTCTCACGCAGTATCTGATCGTTGACGCGATTGCGGAGTTCGGGTCCACCGGCGCGACGCTGTGCAGCTCGGGCGGTATCGACGGCGTCGAGAGCGGTCCGAGAGACCTCGGCATTGAGCGCGACCAGGTCCGCGACGTCGTCGCCCGCCCACACCCGCCAGTCCTTGCCCGATCCCCACGACGAATCCTGCAGTTCCAGTGGCGCTCCGACGTATCCCTGCTCGCGGGCGTCGCCGAGCGTGCCGACGGTGATGCCTGCGGCGGGAAGCGCGCGCATCAGCTTGCCGAGCCACTGCGGACCCTCGTGCCACCAGTGCCCGAACAGCTCGGTGTCGAATGCCGCGACGACGAGGGCGTCGCGACCGATCCGCTCGGACTCCGAGATCAGGCGCCGACGAACCACATCGACGAAGTCGGCCACGTGACGGTCCACCGTCGCTGCCGCCCGCTCGGGATCGTAGGGAGCCTTGTCGTTCGACGCGACCGAGCGGCCGGTGACCCGGGCCGGTTTGAGACCGGTCGCGTGATCGTAGGTGTGGAAATCCCGATAGGAACCGTGGCCGGGATAGCCGGACTTCGGTGACCAGACGCGGTAGCTGACCGGCAGGTCGCGTCCGAACGCGACGACGTCGGAGTCCCATACCGGCCTCCCGAGGGAGGTGTCTCCACGCATCGCGGGCCCGTCGACCATGAAGTGCGAGACCCCGGCGGCGGCGTATTCGGTCTCCATGCCGGGGGTGAATCCGCATTCGGGTGCCCAGATGCCTCGGGGCGTGGTGCCCCACCGGGAGCGGGCGTCGAGCAGACCTTCGCTCAGTGAGAACTGCCGAAGCCGCGGATCGAGCAGCGGCTGGAAGGGATGCGCCAGCGGTCCACCCAGCAGTTCGACGGTGCCGGTGTCGACCAGCGGCCGGAGTACCGCCGAACCGCCGTGTAGCCACCGGGCCTCGAATCGATCGAGCGCCGCGGCAGAACCTCGGTGCTCACGAACGGACAGGTCGCGATCTGTTGCCTCGTGGGCCCTGAGCTGCCAGTTCCCGAGCCAGTGGTGCATTCCGGACAGGCAGTGTGGATCGTCGAGTTGAGCGGCCAGAACCGGGGTGATCCCCAGCGACAGCACGTCGGTGTGACCGTCCTCGGCCAGTTGCTCGAGCACCGCGGTGAGCGGCAGGTAGCAGTCGGCCCAGGACTGATACAGCCACTCCTCGCCTACCGGCCACCTGCCGTGATTGGCCAACCACGGCAGGTGGGAGTGCAGAACGAGAGAGAACATGCCCGGCACGGTTGCACCGGATGTCACCCGATCACCGTGCTCGAGCTCTTGCGGGCAACGACGACCAGGTCGAGGCTGTCGTCGATGCGGTCGGCGGTGATGTCGAAATCCTCGATCGAGACAGCCGCGACGTCCTCGGTGAGTTCGGCAGGCCAGGGTTCGCCGGCCAGGGCTCGTTCGATCTGAGCGTCGATGAACGAACCGCCGTGCTTGGCATCGAGGGCGGCCAGAGTGCGTCCGTGCCTGACCCCGGTGAGTTCGTCGACTTCGAGCCGAGCGTCCACGAGTAGTTCGGTGAGTTCGGCCGCGTCGAGTTCGCGGGTGTGGAAGGGATTGAGCGGGGTGTCGCGGCCGGGCGAGAACGTGATGCGGTTCGGTGTGCTGATCAACAGAATGCCGCCGGGCGCGAGCACCCGGTGCACCTCGGCGAGGAACGCACCTTGATCCCAGAGGTGCTCGATCACCTGGAAATTGACGACGACGTCGATCGAGGAATCGGCCAACGGAAGGCGGTCGAGGTTGCCACGCAGCATGGTCACCCTCGGGTAGCGGGCATGCACGTGTGCGGCGGCCGACGCGTCGTAGTCGAGACCGAGAACGTTCGACGCGACATCGGCAATCATGTTGGCTCCGTAGCCTTCTCCGGATCCCGCTTCGAGCACCGTTCGGTCGCGGCAGCGCTCGACGAGTGCGCGGTAGACCACCTCGTGGCGGCGGAACCAGTAGTTCTCCTCGGCGATGCCGGGCACGGTGCGCTCTCCGGTGAGGGGGAGTGGTTCCGGTGCCGGTGCCTGAGCCGATGAATCGTTCACCGCCGAAAGGTTAGTGGAGGCGCGCGGGAGGTAAGCCAACGTGGTCTCCATGACAGTCGGGGTGCAGATGTATGGTCGGACAGGCAGGGAGGTAAGTTACCCACGAGTAACTACGGTGAGGTAACCTCGTCCCAGACCGTAGAACTGCACCAACCAGTACTGCACCAACCGTTAGAACACTCACGATCAGCAGAACATGACCAGGAGGTCGACGCAGACCCATGACGAACATCGTTGTTTTGATCAAGCAGGTTCCAGACACGTGGTCCGAGCGCAAGCTCACCGACGGTGACTACACCCTCGATCGCGAGGCTGCCGACGCCGTCCTCGACGAGATCAACGAGCGGGCCGTCGAAGAAGCACTGCTCATCAAGGAAGCCCAGGGCGGTGAGGTCAAGGTTCTGTCCGCAGGCCCCGACCGTGCCACCGATGCCATTCGCAAGGCCTTGTCGATGGGTGCAGACAGTGCAGTGCACCTCAACGACCCGACCCTGCACGGCTCCGACGCGATCCAGACCGGATACGCGCTGGCCGCAGCGCTCGGCAACGTCGCATTCGAGAACGACGAGCCGGCCGATCTCATCATCGCCGGCAACGAGGCCACCGACGGCCGCACCGGTGCCGTTCCCGCGATCATCGCCGAGTACCTGCAGATCCCGGCCCTGACGCAGATGCGCAAGCTCGTCGTAGCCGACGGCAAGGTCACCGGCGAGCGGGAGACCGACGAAGGCATCTTCGGCCTCGAAGCCGCGTTGCCCGCCATCGTGAGCGTCACCGAGAAGATCAACGAACCGCGATTCCCGTCCTTCAAGGGCATCATGGCCGCCAAGAAGAAGACGGTGCAGACCATCACGCTCGCCGACATCGGTGTCGAGGACGGCATCGTCGGCGTCGACAACGCGGGAACGACCGTCACGTCGTCCACCCCCAAGCCTCCCAAGACTGCAGGCGAGCGGCTCACCGACGAGGGCGACGGCGGCGACAAGATCGCCACCTACCTCGTCGGCCAGAAGATCATCTGATCCCGCCCCACCGAGCAATCGAAGACAAACGAGGAGCAAGTCATGGCAGAAGTACTCGTGCTCGTGGAGCACGTCGAGGGAACACTGAAGAAGGTCAGCACCGAGCTGATTACCGCCGCTCGTGCGCTGGGTGAGCCGTCCGCGGTCGTCACCGGCCCGGTCGGCACCACCGACAAGGTCGCCGACGCACTGACCGAAGCCGGTGCCGAGAAGATCTACGCCGCCGAATCCGACGCGGTCGACGGATTCCTCGTCACCCCGAAGGTCGACGTGCTCTCGGCACTCGCGGAGTCGGTCTCGCCGGCAGCGATCTTCACCGCTGCCACGATCGAGGGCAAGGAAGTTGCGGGACGGCTCGCAGCACGCCTCGGCTCGGGCTACCACAACGACGTCGTCGCAATCAACGGCGACGGCAGTGCCGTCTACTCCATCTTCGGTGGCGCGTTCACCGTCGAGGCCAAGGCCAACGGCGACGTTCCGGTCATCTCGCTGCGCCCCGGTGCAGTCGAGGCCGAGCCGAAGGCCGGAGCGGGCACCCGCGAAACCGTCGAGGTTCCCGCGCAGGAAGAGGGGGCCGTCAAGGTCACCTCGCGTGACCCGATCGTCGGCGGCGACCGTCCGGAGCTCACCGAGGCATCGGTCGTCGTGTCCGGTGGACGTGGTGTCGGCAGCGCCGACAAGTTCACCGTCGTCGAGGATCTGGCCGACTCGCTAGGTGCCGCAGTCGGTGCCTCGCGCGCCGCTGTCGACTCCGGCTACTACCCCGGCCAGTTCCAGGTGGGTCAGACGGGCAAGACCGTCTCCCCGCAGCTGTACGTCGCGCTGGGCATCTCCGGAGCCATCCAGCACCGTGCAGGCATGCAGACCTCGAAGACGATCGTCGCGGTCAACAAGGACGAGGAAGCGCCCATCTTCGAGATCGCCGACTACGGCATCGTCGGTGACCTCTTCAACGTCGCACCGCAGCTGACCGAGGCAGTCAAGAAGCACAAGGGATAGCCTCCAGCGCTGTTCGACGACAGGCCCTCACCGCTCGCGCGGTGGGGGCCTGTCGTCTCGGGCAGCGCAACCTTGTTCACACAAACTCTTCCGACACGTTTCCCCGACGATGCCCGGTGGCCTTCCCCGCTCGTTAGACACACCTCATGACCACTTCCGTCATGAGCTCGACTGCATCGATCGTCCCGGCCACCGACCGTTATTCGCTGGTGTTGTCCACCGACCCGGAGCACCGACTCGCCGCGCAGCGTCTGCGCTACGAGGTGTTCGCTTCCGAGCCGGGGTTTTCCATTCCCACCGACACCGACGGCCTCGACGCCGATCGGTTCGACGAATTCTGTGATCATCTGCTCGTTCGTGACCAGTGGACCGACACGTTCGTCGGCTGCTACCGCATGTTGCCTCCGCAGGCCGCCGTGTCCGCCGGCGGGTACTACACGGCAACCGAATTCGATATCTCCGCGCTCGATCCAGTCGGCATGAACATCGTCGAAATGGGAAGGGCTGCAGTTCATCCCGATCACCGGTCCGGGTCCGTGCTCGGGCTGATGTGGGCCGGAATCCTGCACTACCTCGATGTGACGGGATACGAGTGGGTCATGGGGTGCGTGTCGGTGCCCATGCAGTCGGCACCAGGGGATCCGATCGGGGCCAACGTTCGCGGTGTTCGAGACCGCCTGTTGGACAGGCACGCCACGCCGCCCGACCGTCGGGTCCGGCCGTACGCTCCGGTCGTCGTCGACGGGGTGGATCTGATCGACATCGAACCCGCGAAGCGAACGTCGATGCCGCCGTTGATGAACGGCTACCTCCGGCTCGGTGCCTCCATCTGCGGTGAGCCGGCTCATGATCCGGAATTCGGTGTCGCCGATTTCGTCGCATTGCTCGGGCTGCACGAGGCCAACACTCGCTATCTCGACCGGTTGCGTTCGGCAGCAACGACGTTCGAGTCGGGTGTCCGGTGACACGACCGATCGTGCACGCGTGGATGCCGTCGTCGCCGTGCAGTGACGGCTGTCTGCCGAAGAACCCACCGACGGTGGGACGAATCGTCCTCGCGCTCCGAATCGCACTGGCGATGGTGGCCTTCGGGTTGCTGCCGGTGTTGGTCGTCCTCGGGGTTCCGTTCCCGCGGGTTCGCCGCTCGCTGACGCGGATCGGTGCTCGCACTCTGCTGTTCGCCATCGGGATCGATCTGACCGTGCTCGACGCTCGCTCCGACCGCGAACGCTCCCGCACCGCCGCAGGTGCACTGCACGTCGCCGGTCACATCTCCTGGACCGACGTCGTCGTGCTCACCGCGGTACAGCCGTCGACCTTCGTGGCGCGTGCCGACCTGATCGACTGGCCGCTGCTCGGTCGCCTGGCGCGGGCCATGAAGGTACTTCCGATCGATCGAGCTCGACTCCATCAGCTCCCCGGCGTCGTCGATCAGGTTGCCGATCGTGTCCGCGCAGGCGGGTCGGTCGTCGTCTTCCCCGAGGCCACCACCTGGTGTGGTCGTGCATACGGCTCGCTACGGCCGGCGCTGCTGCAGGCCGCGATCGATTCGGAGACCTGGGTACAACCGATTCGGCTGCGCTACGTCGACCGGACCGGCGAGCAGACCACCGCCACCTGCTTCGTGGGAGAGGAAACGATCGGTGCCTCCATCGGCCGGATCTTCCGACTGCGAGGACTGCGCGCCGAGGTGGAGTTCACGGCCCCGGAGGCACCCGGCGGCGATCGACGCGACCTCGCCCGGCGGTGCGAGGTGGCGATTCGCCGGGACGACGTCTACGACCCCGCTGTGCACGAGGTCGTGGCCGAGGCCGAACGCAGCCCGGTGCCGCCGAAGGTCGCGGCGGCCTGACCGAGCATCGATCACCGTGACCGCGGACCCACCTCGCGCAGGTAGGTCCGCGGTCACGGCAGCGGGTATCGTCTAGCCTGTTATGCCTTCTGTGCGCAGTACGACTGCTCCCGTCCCGCCGCGGCCACCGGTGTACCTCGATCACGCAGCGACGACCCCGATGCTGCCGAGTGCGATCGAGGCGATGACATCTGTGTTCGCCACGGTGGGCAACGCGTCCTCGCTGCACACCTCCGGTCGTTCCGCTCGGCGTCGAGTGGAGGAATCCCGCGAGTCGATCGCTGCGGATCTGGGCGCGCGCCCGTCCGAGGTGATCTTCACCTCCGGCGGTACCGAGAGTGACAACCTCGCCGTCAAGGGCATCTTCGCTGCGCGTCGAGACTCCGATGCGGCGCTGACCAGGATCATCGCCAGCTCGGTTGAACATCACGCGGTACTCGACGCAGTGGAGTGGCTCGTCGCACACGACGGTGCGAGTGTCACGTGGCTCCCGGTCGACGCCGAGGGGCGGGTCACCCCGGATGCCCTGCGCGCCGAGCTGGCCCTGCATGCCGACGAGACCGCGTTGGTGACGATCATGTGGGCCAACAACGAAATCGGCACCGTCATGCCGATCGCCGAGCTCGCAGCCGTGGCCGCCGAATACGGGGTTCCGATGCACAGCGATGCGGTCCAGGCCGTGCCGCATCTGCCCGTCGGGTTCTCCGAGAGCGGCCTGTCCGCCCTCAGCATCGCCGCGCACAAGTTCGGCGGACCCCAGGGCGTCGGAGCGTTGTTGCTCGGCCGCCAGGTCCCGTGTGTTCCGCTCTTCCACGGCGGGGGGCACGAGCGAGACGTTCGATCGGGCACTCCGGACACTGCAGGCGTCGTCGCGATGGCGGCTGCGCTGCGTTCTACCGTCGAGGACTCCGCGCGGCACCGAGCAGAACTCGGAGCACTACGAGATCGGTTGATCGCCGGAATCCGAGACGCCGTTCCCGACGCGATCCTCAACGGTCCGGAAGGCGACGACCGGCTGGCCGGGAACGTGCATTTCACCTTTCCCGGGTGCGAGGGTGATTCGCTGTTGATGTTGCTCGACGCGGCAGGCATAGAATGCTCGACGGGCTCGGCGTGCACCGCAGGCGTCGCCAGCGCCAGCCATGTACTGATTGCGCTCGGGTGCGATCCGGCCGTCGCCCGTGGATCACTGCGGTTCTCGCTGGGAGCCGGCTCGTCCGAATCGGACGTCACCACTGTGCTTGCGGTTCTGCCGCAGGTTGTCGAACGTGCTCGCGCCGCCGGAATGGCCGGCGTCGGAGCTCGAGGAGGAAATCGCTGATGCGTGTTCTGGCTGCTATGAGCGGGGGAGTCGACTCGGCCGTGGCCGCGGCCCGTGCCGTGGACGAGGGCCACGACGTCGTCGGCGTGCACCTGGCTCTGTCGACTGCTCCGGGAGCTCTGCGCACCGGTTCGCGTGGTTGCTGCTCCAAGGAAGACGCGGGTGACGCTCGTCGCGCTGCCGACGTACTCGGAATCCCCTTCTACGTATGGGATTTCGCCGATCGCTTCAAAGAGGACGTCATCGACGATTTCGTCGCGTCCTACGCTGCGGGCGAGACCCCGAATCCGTGCCTGCGCTGCAACGAGAAGATCAAGTTCTCCGCTCTGGCGGACCGCGCTCTCGCGCTGGGCTTCGACGCCGTGGCGACCGGGCACTACGCGCAACTGCACGACGGCGTCTTGCGACGTGCCGTGGACGCGGACAAGGACCAGTCGTACGTATTGGCGGTACTGAACCAGGCACAGCTCTCGCGTGCGATGTTCCCCATCGGCGACACCCCGAAGTCCGAGATTCGCGAGGAAGCTGCCGAGCGAGGGTTGGCCGTTGCCGACAAGCCCGACAGTCACGACATCTGCTTCATCCCCTCGGGCGACACTCGCGCATTCCTGGGCGCGCGCATCGGCGTGCGCCCGGGCAAGGTCGTCGACTCCGAGACCGGAGCCGAACTGGCCGATCACGAGGGCGTGCACGGCTTCACCATCGGGCAACGCAAGGGTCTCGGTGTGGAAGGACCGGCCGCCGACGGCCGTCCCCGCTACGTGACGTCGATCGAACCCGACAGTGGCACGGTCATGGTCGGCTCCGCGCAGAAGCTCGACGTCTGGGCGATCAGCGGTGACCGCGCGGTGTGGACCGAAGGTACCGCCCCGACCGGCCCCATCGAGTGCGTCGTCCAGGTTCGCGCGCACGGTGGACTGACCGAGGCCGTCGCCGAGGCAGCGGGCGACGGCATGGAGATCCAACTGCGGTCTCCACTGACCGGTGTGGCCAAGGGGCAGGCAGCGGTGCTGTACCGCAAAGACATTCACGGAGACATCGTCATCGGCAGCTCGACCATCTCGGGCACTCGATCCGAGCGCGAGTGACCCCGAGCGTTTTCGCGGGGCTCGCGACCGGTATCGGTTCGTGGCCGGGCACCGACATTCGTGAGGCCGCGGCGGTCGTCGTAGGGGAGTTCACCGAGCTTCCACACATCGTCGAACTTCCGGCCCGCGGTCTGGGCGCGGACATGATCGGGCGCACCGGAGCCATCATGGTCGACGTCGAACTCGACGTACGCACCTCCGGCTATCGCGTCGTGCCACGTCCGATGCTCGCCGGCCGTCGGGCGACCGATTTCCTGGCCGAGGACCTCGATGTGCTCGAGGAACTGTGGGAGGTCTCGGGGCTTCGCGGTAGTGGCCGCACCATCAAGGTCCAGGCCGCGGGTCCGTTCACGATGGCAGCGCAGGTCGAACTTCGGCACGGGCATCGGGCCCTGACCGATCGCGGGGCGCTGCGGCACTTCGCCGAATCTCTCGGCGAAGGGCTGCGTCTGCATTGTGCGGAGTTGACGCGTCGGCTGGGGGTCGAGGTCGTCGTTCAGCTCGACGAACCCAGTCTCGCAGCCGTTCTGGCCGGCAGCCTGACGGGGATCACCGGGCTCGATTCGGTGCGCGCAGTCCCGGAACCGGACGTTCTCGACCTGCTGGATTCACTGATCGAGACGATAGACCTTCCCGTTGCGGTGCATTGCTGCGACGGCGACGTTCCCTTCGATCTTCTTCGCCGTTCGCGTGCCGTTGCGGTTTCCGTCGACGCGACTGCGCTGCGCCGCAGCGACTTCGACGGAATCGGCGAGCTGCTGCAATCCGGCAAGACACTGATGCTCGGGTTGATTCCGTCCGAAGCCCCCGCGCGGCCACCCCAGTGGCGCGAACTGGCCGAGCCCGGTGTCACATTGATCGACCGACTCGGTTTCGACAGGTCGGTTCTCGCCTCCCGGATTTCTGTGACGCCTGTATGTGGATTGGCGGGCAGCACACCGGAGTGGGCCCGTCGCGCAACAGGACTCGCCCACGACGTGGCCGCCGCGTTCGGAGATTCACCCGATTCGTTGTGAGATCACACAGCCGGACGGAGTGAAACACCGCGGACTCCGGAGGATCGAGCCCACTACAATTAGTACGTCGAACAGGTGTGACACTATTCACATGGCCGTTGGGGGTCTGTTGAATACGTGGGAGTTCGGAAATGGCATCAGGTGGTCGCGACTTCGACGAGGTTGCCTCCCTCCGGCGTTCCGGCAGGCACCGCCGAGGTCTCCTCGCGAAACTGGCCGCGGCCACCTCCGACTGGTACGGGGCTCCGCACGATTTCGAGTGGATCCTCAATCACAGATCGACCCGTCCGCTGACCGGGATCATTCGTGCCGTGTTCGGCACCGCCACGATGATGTACGCCGTCACGTCGATCCTGATGCTGTTCAGCGATCTCGGTCCTCAGGGCAGTGTGGCCATCGGCTGGGTTCTCTTCGTTCTCGTCACCCAGGTGTTCGTCGCCGCACGGTGCGTGTTCGGGCCGATCCCCGGGAAGAAGTTCTTCGTCGCGTTTCTGGCCTTCGGGGACATTCTCACGACATCGGTGTTGATTCTGTACGCACCTGTCGCGTCCCTGATCGGAACGGTGTTGTTCGCCGTCACGGGGGCGTTCTGCACCTACTTCCTCAGTCCGCGGCTGCTGGTGGCGCACCTGGTATGGACCGCCACGTTCATCATCGGGTTCGGTGTCCGCGTGTTCCTGGCAGTGATGAACGGCGAGGTCGGATACATCGACGGGCCTTCGGTGGCGACGGCCACCGTGGTTCTCCTTCTCGCCACCGTCGGTGTGCCGGTGTTCGCTCAGGTGGCGTGGACGACGCTGTCCAACGACGCCAAGCGATCGGTTCTCGATCCTCTGACCGGGGTGTACAACCGGCGCGGCATCGACAGCGAATTGCTGGACCTGTGGCATCAGGCCAGCAAGCGGGGCATGTCCATGGCATTCCTGGTTGTCGACATCGACAAGTTCAAGTCCGTCAACGACCGATTCGGGCACAGCCGCGGCGACGAAGTGATCGTGCGCGTCGCCGATCGGCTGCGCCGCTTGGTCCGGCATCAGGGCGGAGTGCTCGCCCGAACCGGTGGCGAGGAGTTCCTCGTCGCCATGGTCGGTGATGCGCGGGGGATGGTCGATCTCGGCTTCGACGCGGTTCGGATGCTCTGAGACCACCGCGACGACATCCCCGTCACCGTCAGCGTGGGAATGGCGTTGTTGCGCGAGGATTCGGCTCTGTGGGACGTGGGGAAGTCCGTGGTCGGCAGAGCAGCCCGTACGGCGGACGCGGCGATGTACCGGTCCAAGCAGTCCGGAGGAAACAGCTTGGTCATCGACGAGATCTGAGCCATAGCACCACGTCGCTGGATGCGCCGGTGTGCCTGGGTGGGACCTCTGCGATGATCGTGCGATGTATCGGCTATCGGATGCTCAGCGACGTGGACTGCCTGCCGGAGTGCTGTTGTCGGTGATGGCCTCCGTGCTCGGCGGAATCTACGCCGACTCCTTCGTGACCGGATTCGCCTTGACCGCCGGTGTCTGCGCGGTGGCGATCATCGCCGCGACGCTGTTGCTGGGTCTGCTGGGGCGGTAGTCGCTGCGCTGCAGCCCGTGCTTCTCTGTCGGTGGGTTCGGATAATCTTCGACACGTGCCAGAAGCGACCGAACCGCCCGCAGGAAACGACGAGACCGCAGGGACCGTCGGTGTCGAACTCGATGCCGCGTCGTCGGCCGATCGTGAGCGATGGCAGATGCTGGCCGAGGAAGTACGCGGTCATCAGTTTCGCTACTACGTGCGCGACGCCCCGATCGTGTCCGACGGCGAGTTCGACGCGTTGCTGCGTGAGCTGAACGAGCTGGAAGAAGCACACCCGGATCTGCGCACCGCGGATTCACCGACGCAACTCGTCGGGGGAGGCTTCGCAACGGAATTCACCGCCGTGGACCATCTCGAACGAATGTTGAGCTTGGACAACGTGTTCGATCACGACGAGTTGCGTGCCTGGGCCAAAAGAGTCGAGACCGAGGCAGGGCCTGATCTGGAGTACCTGTGCGAGGTCAAGATCGACGGCGTCGCCCTGAATCTGGTGTACGAGAACGGGACGCTCGTGCGCGGTGCCACGCGAGGTGACGGGCGGACCGGTGAGGACGTGACGCTCAACGCACGCACGATCGACGACATCCCGGACACTCTGACGGGTAGCGAGCAGTACCCCGTGCCGGAGTTGTTGGAAGTGCGCGGCGAGGTCTTCTTCCGGCTCGAGGATTTCCAGGCGCTCAACGCCTCGCTCGTGGCAGAGGGCAAGCCCCCGTTCGCGAATCCACGAAACTCGGCGGCGGGGTCGCTGCGACAGAAGAATCCGGCGGTCACCTCCAAGCGACGTCTGGGAATGATCTGCCACGGCTTCGGTCGCATGGTGGGTTTCACCCCGGAGTCGCAGTGGCACGCGTACGAGGCGCTTCGCTCCTGGGGGCTGCCCATTTCCACCCACACGACCCGCGTGCAGGGCGTCGACGCAGTCGTCGAGAAGGTCGTCTACTGGGACCAGCACCGTCACGACGTCGAACACGAGATCGATGGCCTGGTCGTCAAGATCGACGACATGTCGCTGCATCGTCGACTGGGGACGACGTCTCGCGCGCCGCGGTGGGCCATCGCGTACAAGTACCCACCGGAGGAAGTCACCACGACGCTGCTCGACATCCGCGTCAGCGTGGGCCGGACGGGCAGAGTGACGCCCTTCGCGTACATGACGCCGGTGCTCGTGGCCGGGTCCACAGTGTCGCTGGCGACGCTGCACAACGGTTCGGAGGTCAAGCGCAAGGGCGTTCTGATCGGTGACACCGTGACCATTCGCAAAGCGGGAGAGGTCATTCCGGAGGTTCTCGGCCCGGTCGTCGACGCCAGGACCGGTGACGAGACCGAGTTCGTCATGCCCACCGAGTGCCCGGAGTGCTCGACGCCACTGGCCCCGGCCAAGGAGGGTGACGCCGACCTGCGGTGCCCCAACTCGCAGTTCTGCCCGGCGCAGCGTCGCGAGCGAGTGTTCTTCGTCGCCGAGCGGCAGCGATTCGACATCGAGGGCCTCGGGTACGAGGCCGCATCCGACCTGTTGGCCACCGGGGCCATCGAGGACGAGGGCGATCTGTTCTCGCTCACCGACGACGACTTGATGAAGACGGCGATCTTTCGCACCAAATCCGGGTCGTTGTCCGCCACCGGTCGAAAGTTGCTCGACAACCTGGCCACCGCACGGAATCAGCCGCTGTGGCGGGTGCTGGTCAGTCTGTCCATTCGGCACGTGGGGCCGTCGGCAGCCAGGGCACTGGCAGGGGAGTTCGGCAGCCTCGAGCGGATACGGGCGGCGTCGGTCGAGGAACTCTCGGCGGTCGACGGGGTGGGCGGCACCATTGCGGCCGCAGTCTCCGAGTGGTTCGAGGTCGACTGGCACCGCGCCATCGTCGACAAGTGGCAGGCAGCAGGCGTGCGGATGGAAGACGAGCGCGATGCGTCGATCGAGCGGAACCTGGAGGGGCTCTCGATCGTGGTCACCGGGTCGCTGACGTCCTACTCGCGTGACGAGGCCAAGGAAGCGATTCTGTTGCGAGGTGGCAAGGCTGCAGGTTCGGTGTCCAAGCAGACGGCGTTCGTGGTCGTCGGCGAGGCTCCGGGGTCCAAGCACGACAAGGCTATCGAGCTCGGCGTGCCGGTACTCGACGAAGCGGGTTTCACCCTGCTGTTGACCGAGGGACCCGAGGCCGTGGCTCCGGCCGAAGCAGAACCCGGATCGGCGGACTGACCGAGCCCGGACGCGTCAGTGCCTCGGTGCGTCAGTTCAGTACCGTCGCGACGATGCCGGCGAGATAACCGAGGCGGGCGACCTCCGAGGGCCTGAACTCCGGGCCGCCCGGCCTGCCCAGCATCAGCACGGTGCCGGTGGTACCGAGGGGAGCAGCGGCGATCTTGGTGTCCATGTCGCGCCATACCTGGGGCACCCACTCGGCGTCGGAGTCCAGAGCAGCGGGGGCGTTCAGCGGAAACCACGGTAGCTCGGCGGCGTGAGTCTCGGGAGCACCGGAGCTGCCCACCAGCCGGAACGGGCCGTGCGCGTTGGTGGCAACGACGGTGCTCCACCCCACTCGAAGGACACGGGGCGCTCCGTCGACGAGCACCTGGAGTCGATCGTCGGACGCCGCGGCGACCCGATCGATCAGTTCCAGTTCGCGATGCGTGTCGAGGACGCCGGTGTACGGGCGGATGGAATCGACCCGGACATCGGTGAGGTTCTCGGCAGCAGTGATCAGCGTGTCCGGAAGCGAACCCGGAGCAACGTCGACCACCAGATCGTCGACCGCATAACCGTCGCCGCGTTCGATGACGTCGAGGGAGAGGATGTCCGCCCCGACCGACCCGAGCGCGACGGCCAACGATCCGAGGCTGCCCGGACGATCCGGCAGTTGGACGCGGAGCAGGTAGGACATGTCACGCTCCCTTTCGACTTCTGGCGTACTGCGGCCACCCCAGCGTCAGCGGTCGTTGCTGGCTGGCAGAAGGGAACACTGTGCACCCCGGCGCGAGCAATCCTTGCATCTTCGACCTGTCCGGTACGTCGCGCAACGCGGGCCGTGACAATTCCGACACTCGACGCAAGCCACGAGGCGTGAGTGAAGCCTGCGTAAT
>NZ_LVCU01000037.1:0-1439 GCF_001647185.1 Rhodococcus sp. EPR-147 | reverse complement strand
CGCTCCTCCCGTCTGAAAGGGGTCTACGCGGTGCCAGACATCTCCCGCGACGAGGTCGCTCACCTCGCCCGGCTGTCGCGCTTGGCTCTCAGCGACGCCGAACTCGACGAGTTCGCCGGTCAGTTGGATTCGATTCTTCATCACGTCAAGGCAGTGGCGGAGGTGGCGACGGACGACGTTCCGCCGACGGCCAACCCCAGTGACATCGTGAACGTCACGCGTCCCGACGTGATCGTTCCCGGCCTGACGCCGGAGCAATCGCTGTCCGGTGCACCGAACGCCGAGGAGGGCCGTTTCGCGGTGCCGCAGATTCTGGGAGAGAGCGAATGACCGACCTGACGAAGCTCGACGCGTCCGAGCTCGCGACCCGCATCCACGCGCGTGAGATCAGCGCCGTCGAGGTGACCCGGGCGCATCTCGACCGGATCTCCGAGGTCGATGGTGACCTGCACGCATTTCTGCACGTCGCGGGGTCCGAGGCACTCGCAGCAGCGACCGACGTCGATGCGGGATTGTCGGCGGGAGACGCACCTGCCTCGGCTCTGGCCGGCGTGCCGCTTGCTCTCAAGGACGTGTTCACCACGACCGACATGCCGACGACGGCCGGATCGAAAATTCTCGACGGGTGGATGTCGCCCTACGACGCAACGCTGACCACGAAGCTGCGGGCCGCGGGCATTCCGGTGCTGGGCAAGACCAACATGGACGAGTTCGCGATGGGCTCGTCCACCGAGAACTCGGCGTACGGTCCGACGAAGAACCCCTGGGACACCACTCGCATCCCCGGCGGCTCCGGCGGCGGCAGTGCTGCGGCGCTCGCGTCGTACCAGGCCCCGCTGGCCATCGGCACCGACACCGGCGGATCGATCCGTCAGCCGGCGGCTCTGACCGGCACCGTGGGAACCAAGCCGACCTACGGCAGCGTCTCGCGCTACGGACTGATCGCCTGTGCCTCGTCACTCGATCAGGGCGGCCCGTGCGGTCGGACCGTGCTCGACACCGCGTTGCTGCACGAGGTCATCGCCGGATACGACGCGCGGGACTCCACATCGGTCGACACGGCTGTTCGACCGGTCGTCGCAGCGGCACGAGAGGGTGCTCGTGGTGACCTGACGGGCGTGCGCGTCGGTGTGGTGAAGGAATTGCACTCGGACAAGTACCAGCCCGGTGTGATCTCGTCGTTCGATGCTGCGGTCGCCGCACTCACCGAACTCGGTGCCGAGGTGGTCGAGGTGTCGTGCCCCAACTTCGTGCATGCACTGGCCGCTTATTACCTGATCCTTCCGTCGGAGGTGTCGTCCAACCTGGCTCGGTTCGACGGCATGCGGTACGGATTGCGTGCGGGGGACGACGGCAAGCACAGCGCCGAGCAGGTCATGGCCACCACGCGCGCGCAGGGGTTCGGGCCGGAAGTCAAGCGTCGCATCATGATCGGGACG
>NZ_LVCU01000036.1:0-2986 GCF_001647185.1 Rhodococcus sp. EPR-147 | reverse complement strand
CTTGTCCACCGCTGCCTCACCGGACGGAATCTCCGCAACCGCGAGACGTTTACGAAGATCGGCCAATTTACCCGCAGTGGTATGGATATCGGGGGCTTCGGCCGACCCGTGTGCAGTGGAATCCTGGACGCTGGTCATGGGGAACCACTTTAACTGCGAGTGTGATCTGCGCCCCGACCGAGGGTGGTCGGCGACAGGCCGTCGGCCTGTCGGCGAGCCCATATGCTGGTGCGCATGTGGACAAACCTCGATCGGCCACCACTGGACGTCCGCGCGCTTCGTCGGGCACTGGTGGACGGCCCGCAGGCCTCGTGGTCCCGGCTGGACGTGGTGGCGGAGACCGGTTCGACCAATGCCGACCTGATCGCGGGGGTCGCGAATTACGCAGACCGGACGGCATTGATCGCCGAACACCAGGACAGCGGACGTGGCAGGCATGCGCGACCGTTCTCCGGCGCGCCTCGGTCGCAGATCCTCGTGTCGATGCTGCTGAAGTTCCCGGGAATCGATCCCGCCGTGCTCGGGTGGGTGTCGCTCATGACCGGAATCGCTCTGGTCGACGCGTTGCGCACCGTCGGTGAAGTGGACGCTCGGCTGAAATGGCCCAACGACGTCCTCATCGGAGGCAAGAAGGTCTCGGGCATCCTGGCCGAGGTCGCCGCGCACGGACCGTCGCCCACTGTCGTCATCGGGCTCGGGGTGAACGTGACGATGACCGTCGACGAGTTGCCGGTACCCACGGCGACGTCATTGGCGCTGGAGGGGGCCGCGGTTCTCGACCGCGACACGTTGGTTCGGGCGATTCTGCGGGGGATGGCCGCCGAGGTGGACTCGTGGCGGGACTCGAACTGGAACACCGACGACCTCGCCCACCGGTACCGGGAGAGGTGCGGCACGATCGGGCAGCGTGTGCGAGTCGATCTGCCCGGCGGCGACGAGAAGGTCGGAACCGCGGTCGACGTCGACGAGCACGGCCGGATCGTGATCGAGGTCGAGCACCCCGGGTCCGATCACCCGTCGGTGCTGGCCGTGGCCGCCGGTGATGTCACTCATCTGCGACCTCTCGCGTGAGACCATATCGACTCGACGGAAGTCGTAGCGAGTAGTCAGGAGTGCACGTGGGTTATCCACAGGACGCGTTGGCCGACGAGGAAGAGCTCCTGCTTCATCATCACCCCCACTGGAAGATGCTCGTCCTGCCGTCGGTCACGTTCGTTCTCGTCACGGGCCTGGCAGGCGTCGGGCTGGGGGCCGCGAGTGCACGCCTCGAATCGACCGCTGCGAACGCCGCCATGATCGCCACAGCGGTGCTGTGGGCGGCGATCGTCGTGTGGCGGTGCCTGGTGCCACTGATCAGCTGGAAGTGCACGCATTTCATCGTCACCGATCGACGAGTGTTGATCAGACAAGGCGTGCTCACACACTCCGGCATCGACATTCCGATGAGCCGAATCAGCAATGTGCAGTTTCGACACGGACTGATTGACCGGATGTTGCGGACCGGCACGCTGATCATCGCCTCGGCATCGGACGACCCACTCGAGTTCGACGACATTCCGCACGTGCAACGCGTCCATTCGCTGCTCTACCAGCAAGTATTCGACTCGATGGAGTACCGTCGCGAACCCGTGCACGGCCGGGAAGCGGCGTTCGAGCCGACACCCGAGGATTCGGCCGGCGAGTCCAAGCCCGGTTGGCGAGCCGGTAAACGCAGGTAACACAGGCTGTTCTCACCTTCGAACCGTAGGGTGACCGATGTGACCGACGTGCTGCTTGCCGAAGACGACGAAGCCATTGCTGCACCCCTGTCCCGAGCGCTCGGGCGCGAGGGCTACACGGTGACCGTCGAACAGACCGGCCCCGCCACCCTTCAGCGTGCGCTGGACGGAAAATTCGACCTGTTGATACTCGACCTCGGCCTGCCGGGGATGGACGGCCTCGAAGTGTGTCGGCAGGTGCGTGCCAACCGATCCGAGGTTGCCGTACTCATGCTCACCGCACGCACCGACGAGGTCGACTTCGTGGTCGGTCTCGACGCCGGCGCCGACGACTACGTCGGTAAGCCCTTCCGGCTCGCCGAGCTCATGGCCCGCGTACGGGCGTTGCTCCGCCGCCGTGGTGCCGGGGAGGATTCCCCGATCGAGGTCGGTGCGATTCGTCTCGAGCCCGCTGCCCGACGCGTCCTGGTCGGTGGCACCGAGATATCTCTCGCCAACAAGGAATACGAGCTGCTCAAGGTCCTGCTCGACCATGCGGGCCAGGTCGTCTCTCGCGAAGTGATCCTGCGTGAGGTCTGGGGCGACGCAGAGTTGCGCGGATCGAAGACTCTGGACATGCACATGTCCTGGCTGCGTCGCAAGATCGGCGACGAAGGGCCGGTGGCCGAGCGTCGCATCGCCACGGTGCGCGGCGTCGGCTTCCGTATCAACAGCGACTAGCGGTCGATGCGGCGTCGAATTCTGGTCTCGATTCTCGCCGTCGTCGTGATGACGGCGTTGCTGCTCGGTTTGCCCCTGATGTACACCGCGTGGTTGTGGGTGGAGGATTTCACCCGCAACGACCTGCAGGCACGCCTGGATCGAATGGCAGCGGAGATCATCTCGCAGGAAGGGTCCGCGGGGCTGATCGAGGGTCAACTCGACATCGGCTCGCTCCGGTTGGCGATCCCGCAGGGCGGCCGGCTCGTGGTCATCTATCCGACTCCGGAGGATGCCGCCTCGCGCGCGGACATCGGGCAGTCGTCCGTGCCTCGCCCGCTGGTGGAATCGCTGTCGATGGGTACCTCGGGTTCGCTTCGCCTCGAAGTGCCGTCCGACGACATGCGGTCCCTTCAGCGCCAAGCGCTGGGAGCGGTGACGCTCGTCGTTCTCGCATCTGCGATGGCAGGCACCGTCGTGGCCGTCGTGACGGCCAAGCGCCTGGCCGACCCGCTGCAGGATGTGGCGCGGCGAGCTGCTCGCCTGGCCGAAGGCGACTTCAGGCCGGA
>NZ_LVCU01000035.1:0-27060 GCF_001647185.1 Rhodococcus sp. EPR-147 | reverse complement strand
AGCACACGTTGGTTGCCGATGTCTCGCATCAGCTTCGCAGTCGCCTGACCGCTGTCCGTCTACGCCTGGACGAAATTTCCACACACCCGGACCCGGCGGTGGTAGACGAGGCCAACGAGGCGATGGACCAGGTGGATCGGCTGACCCTTGCCATAGACGAGCTCGTTCGATCCTCTCGTAGTGACGGCGCGGCCGACGCGCACGAGGTCTCGGTCGTCGAGGAACTGACAGGAACCATCGTCGAATGGCAGCGAAACTTCGAGGACGTGGGTCGTACCCTGGCGATCAAGGGCGACGCGGATCTGAAGGCCTCGGTGACCGGATCGCGCTTGCGCGAAGCGGTCTCGGTGCTGATCGACAATTCCCTGGTGCACGGAGAGGGAGCGTGCACGGTGGCGGTTCGAGCCGTCTCGGCCGTCGAGAGCACGGAGGGACGCCGCGAGAGACTGGTCTGCGTCGAGGTCTCGGACGAGGGGCCAGGGGTGAACAACGAACTTGCTCCGCACATCTTCGACCGCGGATTCTCGGGAGCCGGCTCCACCGGTGTCGGGCTCGCACTGGCCCGGGCGCTGATCGAGGCGGACGGCGGACGTCTGGAACTGCAGCGACGCCGCCCGGCACTCTTCTCGGTGTTTCTGCCTGCGTGGCGGGAACCGTCGCCTGCGGTGCCTCGGCGCGAACCGCGCTGAGCATCCCAGGGTCGGTGCATCTCAGCGTTGGTGCATCTCAGGGTTGGTCGAGTGCGTCCGCTGCGTCGGTCGGATCCTCGTTGCGTTCGGCGTCCACTTCCAGGATCGTGCGCGCGTTGTCCTCGGGGAACGCGAAGCGGCGTAGTGCCCAGAACCGGAATGCCATCTGCAACAGGTTGCCGATGACGTAGTTGAGGACGAAGTCGATGATGACCACGGTCGTCAGGGATTCGCTGGTATCGCGGATGTCGAAGACGTTGTTCGCGATCCACAGCGGACCGGCTGCGATGAGCACACCGATACCGCTGATCGCGAAGAAGAGCAGTGCCTCGTGGTGCCGCTCGCGTCCGCCGCGGTGTTTGAAGGCCCACTCACGGTTGAGGAAGTAGCTGAGCAGGGTGGCGAGGACACCCGAGATGATCTTGGCGATCACCGGCTTCTGCTCGAGCACCGTCAGGCTGAGCGAATAGAAGATGACGAGGTCGAAGACCATCGTCGTGCCACCCACGATGGCGAACTTGATCAGCTCACTGTGCCGAATCGCGAGGTCCCGAAGGGGCGTGGGTAAGCGCTGGAGCACGCTTGCGATCGTCGGCACAACGGTGAAGTCTACGAAACACATTCCGGTTCCGCCGAACCGAGGCTCCGATCATCAGGGTTTCCACAGGTCCTCGCCGAGTCCGCCGTCTCGAGTGAGACTGCCGGTTCGGACCGAATGCGTGCGACATGACACCATGGTGAGCCGTGACAGGTACCGAACCGCGCCCCACTGCTGCGCGCCCGTCGTCGACCGGAATGCCCGTGGTGACGATGATCGGCGGCGGTCAGCTCGCCCGCATGACTCATCAGTCCGCGATCGAACTCGGACAGACTCTTCGCGTTCTCGCCGCCGGTGCCGACGAGCCGGCAGCTCAGGTCAGCCCCGACGTCGTCTTCGGCCACCACGACGACCTCGATGCGCTGCGCACTGCCGCGACCGGATCCAATGCGCTCACCTTCGACCACGAGCAGGTGCCAACCGCGCACCTGGAGACACTCGTGGCAGAAGGGGTCAACGTACAACCGCCGCCGAGCGCGTTGATCTTCGCCCAGGACAAACTGCGCATGCGTCGCAAGCTCGCCGAACTGGGCGCGCCCGGTCCCGCCTACGCGGAGGTCTCGTGGGCGCAGGACGCGATCGCGTTCGGCGACGAGCACGGCTGGCCGGTGGTGCTCAAGGCAGTGCGCGGCGGCTACGACGGGCGCGGAGTGTGGATGCCCGCCGACGCCGAGGAAGCCGAGGAGATCGTCACCGCACAACTCGACCTGGGTGTACCGCTCATGGTGGAGGAGAAGGTGGCCATGCGCCGTGAGCTGTCGGCGATGGTGGCACGATCGCCGTTCGGCCAGGGAGCTGCATGGCCCGTGGTGCAGACAGTGCAGCGCAACGGCCAGTGCGCGGTGGTGTTGGCACCGGCTCCCGACCTCGACGAGGACGTGGCCACGTTCGCAGGCAGGCTTGCCCTCGACATCGCAGGTGCGCTCGGCGTGGTCGGAGATCTCGCGGTCGAACTGTTCGAGACCACCTCCGGCAAGCTCCTGGTCAACGAACTGGCCATGCGACCCCACAACTCCGGTCACTGGACCATGGACGGGTGCCGCACCTCGCAGTTCGAGCAGCACCTGCGTGCAGTACTGGACTACCCGCTCGGTGACACCGATCCACTCGCTCCGCTGACGGTCATGGCCAACATTCTGGGCGCACCGCAGGCCCCCGAGATGACGATGGACGAGCGGCTGCATCACCTGTTCGCCCGTATGCCCGATGCGAAGGTGCATCTGTACGGCAAGGGCGAGCGCAAGGATCGCAAGATCGGACACGTGAACATCCTGGGCGCGCAGTCGGGTTCGCTCGCCGACCCCGCCTACGTGGCCTCGGTGCGCGAGCGAGCCGAGCGTGCAGCGCACTGGATGTCGCACGCCGAATGGACCGACGGATGGGACCCGCACGATGACTGACAACACGATCGACTCAGGCCCCCAAGTCGGCCTGATCATGGGCAGCGACTCCGACTGGCCGACGATGGAAGCCGCGGCAGAAGCGCTCGCGGAGTTCGGAATTCGCTTCGAGGTCGGCGTGGTGTCGGCGCACCGCACCCCGCAGCGCATGCTCGACTACGCCCGCGAGGCCGCAGGCCGGGGGATCCGCGTGATCATCGCCGGGGCCGGGGGAGCGGCCCACCTGCCCGGCATGGTCGCGTCGGCCACGCCGTTGCCGGTCATCGGCGTGCCGGTGCCGCTGAAGTACCTCGACGGTATGGACTCGCTGCTCTCGATCGTACAGATGCCCGCCGGAGTCCCCGTGGCCACGGTCTCCATCGGCGGTGCACGCAACGCAGGGTTGCTCGCGGTACGGATTCTCGGTGCCTCCGATCCGGCTCTGCAAGAACGGATGTCCGCGTTCCAGGCCTCACTCGAGGCCATGGTGCTCGAGAAGGACAAAGCTCTGCGCACCACTCTGCTCGGGTGAGCGCAGCCGTGTCACGAAGCGAGCAGATCCGGCGCGCCGGTCGCGGTAGTCGGCAGTCCATGCTGGTGACGCGGCTGGCGCTGTTCTATGCCCGACTCTGGCGCGGCACGGCGCGCTTCGACGACGAATTCTCCCTGTTCGTGTGCACCGGTCTGCGTGGCGGATTCGGCCGCGGCGGAACGACATTCGGCGGTGCCTACCTGACGAAGGGCAACACCGCCCGTCGGGTACTGCGACACGAGGCCGTCCATGCAGACCAATGGGCGAACTTCGGGGTCACCTTCCCGTTCCGCTACCTCGCCGAAGAAGCGCGACATCGGGGCCCGGCCAACAAGTACGAGATCGAGGCCGGACTCGCCGACGGTGGCTACCGTCAGCCCGGCTGAGCAAGATTGCCGGTGACCTTCTCGGTCTCGGCGCGCCGCTGCGACTTTTCCTCGTCCGGATGTGCCACCTGAACCAGCGACGCCCCCACGACGATTACCGAGATCAGACCGTCGATCAGCTCGTCGGCTGTGGTCCAGGACGCGCTGGACATGACCCGATCCGAGGCCGTCCAGGCCCGTGCGTCGGCTCGCTCACGAGCGGCAGCGAGTACCTCGTCCACCGAACGTCCGTCCAGCGCCGCGGCTGCGCTCCCGGAACCCGCGCTCCCGGAACCTGCGACCCTGAACTGATCGCCGTGCACCCGCACCGATGTCGCGTAGTCGGTCATCCCGATCGGCAGATCGGGGACCGCCTTGCCGAAGGCGTCGAGCGAGAAGGCCAGCACTTCGTCTGTGTCGGGAGCCTCGTCGAGCCGATCACCCGACACCATCGCGACGTCCGCGGAGTCGTCGGCCCCGAGGATCACCTCGCCGCCTGCCCACCAGATTCCGAGCAGCGCCGCAGCCGTCTGCCAGTGCGCGGGCAACAGCACACTCACCCTGCCACCCACCTCGAAGCCGAACTCGTCGCGCAACAGATTGGCGGTCTTGGCCGCCCAGTTCGCGAGGGTCACCGCCGACACCTCGACCCGCTCACCGGTCGCGTCGTCGTAGAACGTGATGCGCGGACCGGCCGGATCGGCGGCGAGAATCGGGTCGAGCAGGGTCTGAGTCAGATTCGAAGCCACCCCACGACCCTAGATGACGCTCGACGACTCCGATTCACACGCTCTGAGCGAACGCCGATCAGTTGACGCACATCGGGCCGACGGAACCGGCGTCGATCGGGGCCGCCGGTGCCTCGGGAACCGCCGTACCCGCTTCGGGAGCAATGGTTTCCGCCGTCGCGGCCTGACCCGAGCCCGGCCCCGCGTAGTCGTTCGCGAGGACCACCCGAACGGTATCTGCCGACAGGGTGTCGTCCGCGGTGATCTGCAGTCCGCCGAGCGCTGCCGAGACGGCGCGCGCGGCATCGCTGTCCACATCGGCAGCCTGGATGCGGCTCGCCGAGATCGACGCGCCCTCGTAGTTTCCGATGGTGCCGTCGACGTACCCCAACGCCGTCAACGAACCGGCGACACCGTTGGCCAGCCCGTCGATACCGCTGTCGTTCGCCACATCGACGGTCACCGTAGACGGATCGACAGCCGGTGCGTCCGAATCCTCGGCGTTGGCCTCCGCCGAATTACCGTCGGCGAGCAGGCCTGCGACGTACTTCTTCACCGCAGCGGGATCGACCTGCACGATCGATTCGCCGTAGTCGGTCGTCGCATTGATGTCGACTGCCGGAATCGTCTCGAACTTGACCTTGCCGCCGGCGAGATCCTGCAGGCGAGTGGCGAACTGCAGAATGTCCCAGTCGGAATCGAGAGTCACCGATCGCTGCACCGCGGTGCTGAGTTGGCCCAGTTTGCCGGGGTTGCTCAGCGTCTTGGCGCTGAGCACACTCCGCACGAGCGAGGCCATGAACACCTGCTGGCGCACGATGCGGTCCAGATCTCCGTGCGGAAGATCGTGCCGCTGTCGGACGAAACTCAGAGCCTGCGAACCGGAGAGATTCTGCTCGCCCGCGGGGAAGTTCGCACCCGACAATGGTTCTTGCACAGGGTTGTTCAGGCACACCTCGACACCGCCGACGGCATCGGTCAGCAGCACGAAGCCGAGCAGCCCCACCTCGGCATAGTGATCGACGGTGATGCCGGTGAGGTTGGCGACGGAATCGATGAGGGCCTCGCGGCCGGCCTCGGTGGCCTGGGATTCGGCATCGGCGTCCGTCACCCCTTGCTCGACCAATTCGAGTCGCTTGTTCTCCTTGGTCGCGCCGTACGCGGCGTTGATCTTGGACATGCCGATGCCGGGTACCTCGACGTACGAGTCTCGCGGGATGGAAATCGCGGTGGCCGACGAACCGTCGTTCGGAACGCGGATCAGCACGATCGTGTCGGTGTTGGACGCCACCTCTTCGCCGGCATTGAGGGATGCGAGTTCTGCGGGGGACAACGCATTGCCGTGGGCATCGGTACGACTGTCCGTGCCGACCATCAGAATGTCGACGGCGCCGTCGGCGGCTCCGCCGAGACCGAGACCACCCGCGGTGGCGATATTGGAGCGCAGGCTGTCGACACTGCGCCACGCGAAACCGGTCACCAGCAGGACGAGAATCGAGAACACTGCGACCGCGACGTGGGTTGCAGGCCATCGGGTACTGCCGACGCGAGGGCCCCTGCCGCCGGATCCGGGTCGCTCGACGCCGCCGCGAGGGCTTCGCCGATCGGGACGACGCGATCTGGTCGCGCGTTCGCTGAGAGCGCCATGTCTGCGTTCTCCGGTGCGGCGTTCTTCGCGGTGTTCGTCGTTGACGTATCGGTGGGCGGCACCCCCGTGCTCGCTGGAGCGTCCCGAGGTGCGCGCTCGGGGATCGTCGGATCCCCGGGGAGCGCTCCGCCTCGGCGGGGGAGTGCGCTCACCTCCGGGCGTGCCTGGATCTCGTGGCACCGTGACGACCCTCTCTCGTTTCCGGCCGGCCTGAAACCCGCCTACTTCGTTGTTCTCCCCCCGCCGTTCGAAGGTTACTTGTCACCGGTCGCTGCCTCGCCGAAGCGAACGCGGCGTGCCACACTTGGCAACCGTGAATGCGATCGTGGTGACCGGTGCACACGGCCAGTTGGGCCGCCGAGTGATGTCTCTGGCCGCCGAACGAGGTGACGGAGTCGAGGTGTTCGGATATTCGTCCGCCGACCTGGACATCACCGACCCCGACGCCGTGAACGCCGCGGTGAGCGCGGGGGCAACGGTGATCAACTGCGCTGCCTACACCGCCGTCGACGCCGCCGAGACCGACGAGGACCGGGCGTCGGCGGTCAACGCGGACGGCCCTCGAAATCTCGCGCGCGCCTGCGGGCGTGTCGGAGCCCGGTTGATCCACGTCTCCACCGATTATGTGTTCGACGGCACAGCAACCGAACCGTACGAGGTCGATGCGAAGACCGCACCGCAGTCGGCGTACGGACGCACCAAGCTCGCAGGCGAGCTCGCTGTGCACGAGGAGCTGCCCGAGGCCGTGGTCGTGCGGACCGCCTGGGTTTACGACAACACGGGCAAGAATTTCGTGACCACGATGCGCCGACTCGAAGGCGAGCGCGAAACGATCTCCGTGGTGAACGATCAGATCGGTTCGCCCACGTTCGCCCTGGATCTGGCGTCGGGCCTGCTCGAGATCGAAGCCGACCCTGCTGTGCGTGGACGAACACTGCACTTCACCAATGCGGGGCAGGCCAGCTGGTTCGACCTCGCACGCGCGGTGTTCGCGGGGATCGGTGCCGATCCCGAGCGAGTCGAGCCGTGCTCGAGCGCCGAATACGTGGTTCCGGCCCCTCGGCCCGCGTACTCGGTGCTCTCACCGACGGCGTGGGTCGATGCCGGTCTGACCCCGGCGCGGCCGTGGTCGGATGCGTTGACAGCAGCCTTGACGCAGTCGACATGAGGGTTCGATGCGAGATCGGGCTAGTCTTGCCCGCGTGAGTTCCGAGCTGGCCGTGGTGACGGTGACCTATTCACCCGGCGAATACCTTGACCAGTTCCTGACGTCTCTACGTGAGGCGACGACGCGTCCCCTTCGGGTGATCATGGCGGACAACGGCTCGGTCGACGGCGCGCCCGAGGCAGCGGAGGTCGCGTTCGAGGAAGCAGAGTTGCTGCGAACCGGCGCGAACATCGGCTACGGCGCAGCGGTCAATCGCGCGGTGGCCGAGATCGACCCCGACATCGAGTTCGTCGTCGTGGCCAATCCGGACGTGCGGTGGCATCCCGGATCGCTCGACGGTCTGCTCGACGCAGCGGCGCGGTGGCCACGGGCAGGTGCCCTCGGACCGCTCATTCGCGAGCCGGACGGCTCGCGGTACCCGTCGGCACGGTCGGTACCCGATCTCACGTCCGGTGCGGGCCACGCGGTGCTCGGCAAGCTCTGGCCGACGAACCCGTGGACTCGGCGGTATCGCCAGGAGAACGAGACCGTCAGCGAGCGGCCGGTGGGGTGGCTGTCGGGATCCTGTCTGCTGCTGCGGCGTTCGGCGTTCGATTTGATCGGCGGATTCGACTCGCGCTACTTCATGTACATGGAGGACGTGGATCTCGGCGACCGTCTGGGCAGAGCGGGCTGGCACAACGTCTACGTTCCCGACGTCGAGGTGACCCACTCGAAAGGCCATGCGGCAGGACGGCATCCGGAAGTGATGTTGCCCGCACATCACACCAGTGCGTACCGCTTCCAGGCCGATCGACACGACCGAACGTGGCAGGCTCCCTTACGATGGGCCCTGCGTGGCGGTCTCGGTCTTCGTTCGAAGATCGTTGTGGCCTCGGCGCTTCGGGCGCGAGCAGTTGACGGACGAGAATCGGACGAGAGAACAGAGGCTGGACATGCCGGATAGTCCCACATCGGTCGCCGCACGTACCGACGCAGTCATTCTGGTCGGCGGCAAGGGAACTCGGCTCCGGCCGCTGACACTCTCGGCACCCAAGCCGATGCTCCCCACCGCAGGCCTGCCGTTCCTCACGCACCTGCTGGCGCGCATCAAGGCCGCGGGTATCGAGCACGTCGTCCTCGGAACGTCGTTCAAAGCCGAAGTGTTCGAGCAGCATTTCGGGGACGGGTCCTCGATGGGCATCGACCTCGAGTACGTGTTCGAGACCGAGCCGCTGGGTACCGGTGGCGGCATCAGGAACGTCCTGCCGCGCCTGCGCGCGGACAACGTCATGGTCTTCAACGGCGACGTCCTCGGCGGCACCGATCTGACCGCGGTCCTCGACACGCACCGGAACACCGATGCCGATGTCACGTTGCACCTGGTTCGTGTCGGCGACCCGCGCGCGTTCGGCTGCGTGCCGACCGACGAATCCGGCCGAGTGACAGCGTTTCTCGAAAAGACGCAGGATCCGCCGACCGATCAGATCAACGCCGGGTGCTACGTCTTCAAGCGCGAGATCATCGAGTCCATTCCGGCCGGTCGTCCGGTGTCGGTGGAGCGAGAAGTGTTCCCGGCCCTGCTCGCCGAGGGCAAGAAGGTCTACGGACACGTCGACAGTGCGTACTGGCGCGACATGGGAACACCCGAGGACTTCGTCAAGGGCTCGGCCGATCTGGTTCGCGGCATCGCGCCGTCGCCTGCGCTGCACGGGGACCGCGGCGAATCGCTGGTACATCCGAGCGCGGGAGTGGCACCGGGCGCATTGCTGATCGGTGGAACCGTCGTCGGACGCGGTGCCGAGATCGGAGCGGGTGCCCGCCTCGACGGAGCCGTCGTGTTCGACGGTGCCGTCGTCGAAGCGGGTGCCGTCGTCGAGAGATCGATTCTCGGCTTCGGTGCTCGTATCGGACCCCGCGCACTGGTGCGCGACGCGGTCATCGGCGACGGTGCCGACATCGGGGCCCGCTGCGAGTTGCTCCGCGGCGCGCGGGTGTGGCCCGGCGTCAAGTTGCCCGACGGTGGAGTCCGCTTCTCCACCGACGTCTGACCCAGGCGGTCCCTACCGGCGACGCGCGGCGAGCGAGACGAGGTGGTCGATCGTCTCGCGCTCCGCGTCGTCGGGCAGAGCATCGACCGGCCACCAGCGCAGATCCGTCGATTCCTCGCTGCGGACTGCTCGCGCTCCGTCCGGGGCTCGGACCAGGAACCTCAGGTCGAGGTGCCGCGTCGGCTTACCGAGCGAGCAGGTGATCGAGTGCGTGTGCGCGGAGAGCATGATCGGGTCGACCGTCAGATCGGCGATCCCGGATTCCTCGGTGGCCTCCCTTAGCGCTGCGTCGACAACCGTGCTGTCCGACGGTTCGCAGTGGCCGCCGAGTTGAATCCACCGACCGACCTTCGGATGCAGGGTCAGCAGCACATGGGTACCCGACGTGTCGAGCACCAACGAGGACGCGGTGAAATGGCCGGCCTCGTTGGCCCGCAGGCAGGCGTCCGGGTTGCTGTCGAGAAACGCCAGCATCGTGTGTCGAAGCGACTCGTCGTTCGAATCGGAGGGTGCCCATCGGTCGAGTGTCGTGGCGACCGAGTGCCACAGTGTGGACGCCGACACGTCAGAGCTCCACCAGTGACGACCCGGGAACCACCGGATCCCTGACGGTCAGCGATTCGCTGGGATGCCCGATTGCGATGGCTCCCATGGCTTTCCAATCCGCGCGCAGGCCGAGTTCGGCGCGCACGGTATCGGCGGCGAAGATGGTGGAACCGATCCAGCAGCTGCCCAGTTCACGCACCGCGAGGGCGACGAGCAACCCCTGCACGGCCGCACCGACAGCCACGGTGAACATCGTGTCCTCCGCGGTTCGACGCCTCTCGTCGGGGTACGAGTGCGCGCCGTCGGGCACGCAGAACGGGATCACGATTTCCGGGGCGTCGAACAAGATGTCGCCGCGGCTCAGTCTCGCCGCGATCCGCTCCTCGCTCAGCCCGTCGCCGGCCAGGTCGGCTCGCCATTGCTCACGCATCGTCTCGAGCAGTCGACGCCGGACGGCAGGGGTTCTGACCCAGACGAATCGAACCGGACGGGTGTGGTGCGGGGCCGGGGCGGTGAGGGCATCGGCAACGGCCGCTCGAACGGCGTCGGGATCGACCGGTTCGTCGGTGAACGACCGCACCGAGCGTCGGCGCAGCAGCGCCTCGCGTCGACCGCGATCGAGTGCCTCGGCGGTACCGAGCCAGAACAGGTCGTCCTCGCCGCCGCGCAGAAGCGTCGCCGCGGTGGAACCGTCGTCGACGGGGGTCAGTCCGCGCACGACCGCGATCGGAACTCCGCCGAGCTTTCCCTTCACCAGATCGCCTGCGGCCGCGAGCTCGTCGGCGATCGCGACCTCGGTGACCACGAGCTCGTTTCCCTGACCGTCCTCGGCTCCGGCATACGCGTGGACGACGCCCAGGCCCGCCGCACCGATGGCGGCGTCGGTCTGGCCGATCCGCCACGCCCGTCCCATCGTGTCGGTGACGACCACGGCGACCGTCACCCCCAGCAGTGCGCCGAGGGCAGTGCGGAGCGCGGCGGCACTGGCGTCGGGGTTCTCGGGCAGCAGTGCCAGTTCGCCTCCGTCGACGTTGGAGCCGTCGATTCCCGACGCGGCCTGCACGATGCCGAGTCGGTTCTCGGTGATGAGGGTTCGGCCCTTACGTGCGACGATGCGCACTGCTTCCTGTTCCACGAGGACTCTGCGGGCGGCGTCTCGCTCGTCCGCATCGCGAGGTGCCTGCACAAGACGGCCCTCGACCTTCGAGATGATCTTGCTGGTGACGATCAGGATGTCTCCGTCACGCAACCACGGCGCTCGGTCCGCAACGGTCGCGGCCAGATCGTCGCCCGGCCGGAACTCGGGGAGGCCGGTGACCGGCAGTATCTCGATCGAGCCGCCCGGAGCGTGATCCTCGGGTGCCGACCGGAGCGAGTCGGTATCGCGAGTGTCGGTCACAGGTCGAGTCCGGCTGCGCGCAGAGCGGTTCGGGCCATGACCGCTGTGGTCTCGGGGTCGGTCATCAGCAACGGAACAGACTGCACGTCCACCCCGTCGACGACCGCCGTATCGGTGGTGTGCACCAGCCATGCGTCGAGAATGCCGGTACCGCTTCGGCTTCCGTAGTGACGGCCCACCGCCTGCGCCGTGGTCTCGACTCCGATGACGGACAGGCACTCGTCGGCCATGCCGCGCAACGGCTTACCGTCGACGACGGGGGAGAGGCCGACCACTTTGGCGGCCGTCGTGCGAAGCGCCCCGCGGATACCCGGCACCGCGAGGATCGCACCGACGCTCACCACCGGGTTGGACGGAGCTAGGACGACGGCGTCGGCCTCGGCGATCGCCTCGACGACTCCCGGTGCCGGAGTTGCCTGTTCGGCTCCGATGTTGGCGAAGCTGTGGGTCGGAATCTGTGCGCGGTACCGAACCCACCACTCCTGGAAGTGAATTGCGCGCTGCTGCTCCCCGGTCGGGTCGTCCGGATCGGTGACGACGACATGGGTCTCGGAGCGGTCGTCGGTGACGGGCAGGAGCCGAACTCCGGGTTGCCAACGGTTGCACAGCGCTTCGGTGACGGCGGACAGCGGAAAGCCGGTGCGCAGCATACGACTGCGGATCAGGTGTGTGGCGATGTCGCGGTCGCCGAGTCCGAACCAGTCGGGATCGGCACCGTAGGCTGCCAACTCGTCCCGAGCGTTCCAGGTCTCCGCGATGCGCCCCCAGCCTCGCTCGGTGTCGATTCCTCCGCCGAGGGTGTACATGCACGTGTCGAGATCCGGGCAGATGCGAAGACCGTGCATCCACACGTCGTCACCGACGTTGACCACGGCGGTGATCTCGTGCTCGGGCTCGTCGCCGAACAAGGTTTTCAGGCCCTGCAGAAACCGAGCGCCACCGACGCCACCGACCAGAACAGTAACTTTCACAACATGCGAGCCTAGTGGGGTTGCGGTGGTGCGGGGTGAGCGCCCACCCGTGGGCCGACGTCCGCGGGGACCGTTTGTGACCGGGAGAACCGATGCGACACGCACGGGACGGGCTTCGATCCGGGGAGAGCGCCGATTTCGGGCATGTGATGGTATTGGATTTGTGCGATCGGCTTGACCGCGACACACCTGGACGTGTCTAATCACAGGTATGTCATTCAGTGTTCGCAACACGAGTTCGATTGCAGCGAACCTGGTTTCGAACACTCGTTCCCTTCCTGTTCGTCCCTGACTGGACGTCGAGTAGAGGTCGAGAGTCGGATCGGCACGTTGGACCAGCTCGATCGAATACCGGCGCGGGGCAAGGTATTCGAGAACACGAGGACCGAAACTATCTGCGCTACCACAGGTGAGGAGGCGGAAGCGATGTATGACCAGCACGTGACACGTGATCAGCGGGGCGGACCCACTGCACATCTCAGCGCTGTCGACGACGCGCCGCAAACCGAGTCCGGCATCGGCGCAGATTCGAGCGTCTCGATCGACGCGGGTTCTGCGTACGTCGGCCGAACGGACGAGTCCGACAACGAGGTCGATGTCGTCGACGCCGAACTGGACTCGGATTCCGACACAGAGCTCGATTCCGATTCCGACATCGACTCGATGCCGTTCGTCGCCGAGTCGGTTCCCCCGGCCAAGCCGTTCCTCAGTCTCGTCGCGGGTTTCGACGAGATGTTCGAGGAGATCGAGGATCAGTGGCAGGAGCGCGCTCTGTGTGCGCAGACCGATCCCGAGGCCTTCTTCCCGGAGAAGGGTGGCTCCACCCGCGAGGCGAAGCGCATCTGCCTCGGCTGTGAGGTCAAGGACGAGTGCCTCGAGTACGCGCTCGCCAACGACGAGCGGTTCGGTATCTGGGGCGGGTTGTCCGAGCGCGAGCGTCGCAGGCTCAAGCGCGGAATCGGCTGAGCGGTTTCGTTCGGTCTCGGTGATCGGAACCGCACGGATCGTTCATACCCCGGCCGGGTCGACCTCGTCGGGGTCGATGCCGAGGTACGTGGCCACTTGCTCCACCAGAACCTCGAACAACAGATCTTCCAAGTCCTCCGGGTGCTTCGCCCGCCGCTCGAGCGGCCGCCGGAACAGCACCACCCTGGCGCGTGTCGTCTCTCCGCGCTTGTCGATGCCTGCTGGTACCAGTCGCGAGAGCGGTACCGGACCCTCTGCCACCACCTCGGGTGGCCACGTCACCGATTCCGGGTCCAACGCCCTGATCTTGGGTACCTCGTCCACGGCGATGTCGAGCTTCGAGAGCTTCTCGTGCCATCGATGATCGATCCGCGCGAACGCTTCGAGTACCAGCCGGTCGAACTTCTCCGCTCGTGAGCGCCTGGCCGGGATTTCCTCGGGCAGAACCGGTCCGCGGACGCCGCGTCCGTGCCGGGCCACGGACCGAGAGGTGATCCTGCGCGCGGATGAGAATCGAGGCATAGGGGGAGGTTATCGCGCTCGTCCGGTGTGTCGGTCGTTCGGTCGGTTGCACCCACCGGATACTCTGCACTCGTGAGATCACTGCGTGGCTGCTGCAGGCCTGGTTGCAACCGTTCTGCCGTTGCGACGCTCACATACGTCTACTCCGATTCCACCGCGGTCGTCGGGCCGCTGGCCACAGTCGACGAACCGCATTCCTGGGATCTGTGCGAGGTACATGCGTCGACCACCACCGCTCCCAAGGGCTGGGAACTGGTGCGCTACGAAGGCGGCTACTCGACGTCGAGCCCCGACGAGGACGACCTGACGGCTCTGGCCGAGGCCGTCCGCGAGGCCGGCCGCGGCGATCGCGTCCGGTCCGAGGACCGCGAGAGCTCCGACCGCTCGAGCTCACGGCCGTCCGACACCGAACGCCGATCCGCTCCGGCCGTCCGAACGGGCAGGCGCGGGCACCTTCGAGTTCTTCCCGACCCCACGTCCTGAGCAGCCCGAGCACACCGAGTGTGGTGTGCGTCGGTCCGACTGGCCGGTCCGTCTGCCGTCTGGCAAGGTTCGACGAGCAGGACCGAAACGGACAGCTGCGGTATGCCGATACTCGGTGTGGATCGCACCGCTACCGACGCTCGATTCCGACGCCGATGTGCGGCGTCGTCAAGAACGATCACCAGGAGAATCTTCGTGGCCCGAACCGCAGAGTCCGTCAACGCCGTCATCAAGGCCTACGACGTCCGTGGCGTCGTAGGTGAACAGATCGACGAGGCGTTCGTGCGTGACGTCGGTGCATCGTTCGCGCGACTGGTTCGCGACGAGGTAGGGGCCGCGCGCTCGGTCGTCATCGGCCACGACATGCGTGATTCCTCGCCCGCACTGTCACGGGCGTTCGCCGACGGCGTCACCGCTCAGGGCCTCGACGTGATGCACATCGGGCTGGCGTCGACCGACCAGCTCTACTTCGCCTCCGGCATGCTCGATTGCCCGGGAGCGATGTTCACCGCCAGTCACAATCCGGCGAAGTACAACGGGATCAAGCTCTGCCGCGCCGGTGCCAAGCCAGTGGGCCAGGACACCGGCCTGGCCACGGTCAAAGCCGAATTGGTGGACGGGGTACCGGAGTTCGACGGGCCGTCCGGAACAGCGACATCGCGAGATGTGCTCGACGAATACGCGCAGTTCGTCCGAGACCTGGTCGATCTGTCGGGAATCGGATCCATGAAGATCGCCGTCGACGCCGGAAACGGAATGGGCGGTCACACGGTGCCCGCGGTGTTCGGGCCGTTGCCGGTGACGATCGAGCCGCTGTTCTTCGAGCTCGACGGCAGCTTTCCCAATCACGAGGCAAATCCGCTCGATCCGGCGAACCTGGTGGATCTGCAGCGTTTCGTCGTCGAGACCGGTGCCGACATCGGACTCGCCTTCGACGGCGACGCGGATCGGTGCTTCGTCGTCGACGAGAAGGGCGACCCGGTCTCGCCGTCCGCAGTCACCTGCCTGGTGGCCGAGCGGGAACTGGCCAAGGAACCGGGCGCGGTGGTCATCCACAATCTGATCACCTCACGCGCGGTTCCGGAATTGGTCACCGAGCTCGGTGGCACACCGGTTCGTACCCGAGTGGGGCACTCCTTCATCAAGCAGCAGATGGCCGACACCGGGGCGATCTTCGGCGGTGAGCACTCCGCGCACTACTACTTCCGTGACTTCTGGGGTGCAGACTCCGGCATGCTCGCCGCGCTGCACGTTCTCGCCGCACTCGGGGCACAGGACCGTCCGCTGTCGGAAATGATGGCCAGCTACGAGACCTACAGTGCATCGGGCGAGATCAACTCGACCGTCGACGACGCCGCCGAACGCACCGAGGCGGTCCTGGCGGCATTCGCCGATCGGACTGCAGGCATCGACCGACTCGATGGGGTGACGGTCGATCTTGCCGACGGTGCCTGGTTCAACCTCCGAGCCTCGAACACCGAACCACTGCTGCGGCTGAACGTCGAAGCACGCACCGAAGCGGACGTCGATGCGCTTTCGACAGAGATATTGAGCATCGTTCGCGCCGGACTGGAATAGTGGTTACCGAGGGTTCATGAGTGGGTATACAGCGGTTTCGCGCAGGGTGACGTAAGGGGAGGTGTCGCAGCCATGACGGCAGTGTCGTCTCTGGTCGATCTCGACGATTCGGATGCTCTCATTGCAGCCGATCGTGAGGGCTCCTTGCGTAGCGCAGCGCTGGCGGGCGCGCAGGTGCGCGCCGTCGCGACCGCGGTCGACGAGTCGGTCCTGGAGCGGTTGGCCGATCTGCGTCCCCGAAGTGTGGTGATCGTGACCGGCGACGGGCGGAGCAGCCGGGCGGCGTCGCTGCTCGTCGCCGCGCTCGGTGATCGCCTCGGGGTGCCCCTGGTCCGAAGCACCGGAACCCCGCCGTGGATCGGCCCACTCGATGTGGTGGTGGTGGCGGGCGACGACGCCGGGGATCCGCGACTGGCCGAGTCGGTGGACGCGGCAGCCCGGCGTGGGGCCGAAGTCGTCGTGGTCGCCCCGGAGGAGGGGCCCTTGCGCGCCGTCCGGGGAGCCAGAGTCATGTGGCTTCCGCCGCGAATCGCAGTTCGTGACCACAATGCTCTGATGCGCTACCTCGCGGCCTTCGTGGCCGTACTCGGGGCGGTTGCCGGCGGATCGTGGAAGACGTTGCTGCCCAATTTGTCTCGACTTGCGGATCTGCTCGACGCGGAAGCGGTACGAAACAGCCCGTCCAACGAGATGTTCCACAATCCGGCCAAGGCCCTCGCAAGTGGGTTGAACGGTCGGCGGGTGGTGCTGACCGGGGCCAGTCCCGCCGCAGTGGAGGTGGCTCGGCACGGCAGCGAGGTGCTGCTGCGGGTGGCGGGTGTCGTCGTCGGTGCGGGGGAGTTGGGCGACGTCATTGCCGCGTCCATCCGGGCGTCGGTTGTCGAATCGTCGCGCACACCACAGACATTCGACTCGTTCTTTCACGACGAGCAGCTCGACGGGCCGCCACCGGCGTTGCCGATGCGCGTCGTCGTCGTGGCCTCGGACGCCGATCGGGCGATGACCGAACGACGAATTGCCGGTGTTCCGGAATCGGAGTTATTGCTCGCCGATTCGAGTGAAGCGCTGTTCGGCGGCGACCGCGCGAGATCCGAATTCGACAACCCCGCTCCGGCACCGGATCCGGATAGACTCTCGGTGCTCGACACGATGTCCGTGTTGGCGACGCGGTTGGACACCACTGCCGCGTATCTGCTGTTGATGGGCGGTAGCTAGTGCAGCTCTTGCGAGGTGCGGTTCGGTCCTACGCATGGGGTTCGCGAACAGCACTGGCTCGGATTCAAGGCCGGCCGGTGCCGTCCGATCATCCCGAGGCCGAGATCTGGCTCGGAGCTCATCCGGCCGACTCCGCGCACGTGGTGCACGAGGGTGGCAGTACGCCACTGCTCACGCTGATCGACGGAGATCCGGGTACTCACCTGGGCGGCTCCGCGCAGCATTTCGAGTCTCGTCTGCCGTATCTGCTGAAACTGCTTGCCGCAGAAGAGCCGTTGTCTCTGCAGGCGCATCCCAGCAGTGCTCAGGCCCGTGAAGGCTTCGCTCGCGAGAATGCCGCGGGTGTCCCCATCGATTCACCGGTACGGAACTACCGGGATCCGAACCACAAGCCCGAACTGATCGTCGCGCTCACGGAGTTCGAGGCGTTGGCGGGCTTCCGGCGGCCCACCGACACCGTCGAACTGCTCGACGCGTTGGCCGTCCCCGCCTTGGGCGGGTATCGAACCCTGCTGGCCGCTCAGCCCGATGCTTCCGGTCTGCGCACGGTGTTCACCTCGTGGATCACGTTGCCGGGGCAGGCATTGGACGACATTCTGCCTGCGGTCGCCCAGGGGTGCATCGACTATCTTTCCGGTCCCGCACGCTCGGACGGTGGACGATTCGCCGCCGAGGCCAGAACTCTGCTCGAGCTGGGGGAGTCGTATCCCGGTGACGCCGGAGTGCTCGCGGCGCTGCTGCTCAATCGGGTTACGTTGACTCCCGGCCAGGGCCTGTACCTCGACGCCGGAAACCTGCATGCGTACCTGCGCGGGACGGGCGTGGAGATCATGGCGAACTCCGACAACGTGTTGCGCGGAGGACTGACACCCAAGCACGTCGATGTCCCGGAACTGCTGCGCGTGTTGGATTTCGAGCCGGCCGATCTTTCTCCCATCACCCCGGGTGCCGACGATCGACCGACCTACCTGTATTCCACGCCTGCACCCGAATTCGCGCTGAGCCGGACTGCGGTGGCGGCGGGGGAGACGGTCGCCGTGCCCGGCTCCGGCCCGAGAATCCTGCTGTGCACGAGTGGCACCGTCGTGGCCGCCACGAAGGGCACCCAGTTCGGGCTGACGGTGCCGCAGGGCAGCTCTGCCTGGATACCCGCTGCAGACGAATTCGTCACCGTGACCGCCGAGTCGGGCGAGGCCGAGGTCTTCGTGGCCTCCGTCGGACGCGTCTAGATCGGGCAATTCGGTCATCGTTGCGCCGCTTGCGGTTTCGGACTGCGTAATTGTGCGAACGGTCCGCCCGGAGGCAATAGTCTGATGTCACAGTGAATCGAAGTGACGGATGAGTTCGGTGATCCGTCGACAGATGTGAAGTGGCGATACGGAGACCCGATGAGCAGAGCAGACCGGCCCGCGAAGACCCCACGCACGACGGGTTGGTTCCGGACCAAATCGATCGAGCAGTCGATCCAGGACACCGACGAACCGGACACGAAGCTCCGGAAAGAACTCGGATCCTGGGATCTGACCGTGTTCGGTGTCGCCGTCGCCGTCGGTGCCGGCATCTTCACCCTGACCGCGCGGACCGCCGGAAACGTTGCGGGACCGGCAGTGTCGTTGGCCTTCGTGCTTGCGGCCATCGCCTGCGGCCTCGCGGCGCTGTGTTACGCGGAGTTCGCGTCGACGGTGCCCGTGGCCGGAAGCGCGTACACGTTCTCGTACGCGGCGTTCGGTGAGTTCATCGCCTGGATCATCGGATGGGATCTCATCCTCGAGTTCGGCCTCGCAGCCGCGGTGGTGGCGAAGGCGTGGTCGCTCTATCTGGGCGATCTGCTCGGTACGGCCGCTCCGGTGCTCGAGATCGGTTCACTGAACTTCGATTGGGGTGCACTGCTGATCGTGGTGGTCCTGACGGTGCTCATCGCATCGGGCACCAAGTTGTCCTCGCGGGTGTCGCTGGTCATCACCGCGATCAAGGTGATCGTCGTGCTGTTCGTCGTCGTACTCGGAGCCTTCTACATCAAGGTCGCCAACTACGACCCCTACATTCCGCCGTCGGAACCGGGATCCACGGGCGAGGGACTGCATCAATCTCTGCTCTCGTACGTCACCGGCGCGGGAGGCAGCACGTTCGGTTGGTACGGACTGCTGGCCGCGGCGTCCCTGGTGTTCTTCGCCTTCATCGGATTCGATGTGGTGGCGACGACCGCCGAAGAGACCAAGGAACCGCAGAAGGCACTTCCCCGCGGAATCCTCGGATCGCTTGCGATCGTCACCGTGCTGTACGTGGCCGTCACTCTGGTTCTGACCGGGATGGTCAAGTACACGGATCTGGCCGGTGACAGTTCCACGCTGGCGACCGCGTTCGAGCTGAACGGGCTGACCTGGGCCAAGAACATCATCTCGTTCGGCGCACTCGCCGGACTGACGACCGTGGTGATGGTGTTGATGCTCGGGCAGACCCGGGTGCTGTTCGCGATGTCGCGAGACGGACTGGTGCCGCGTGCATTGGCACACACCGGAAAGAAGGGCACGCCGGTCCGGACGACGATTCTGGTCGGTGTCATCGTCGGCCTGCTCGCCGCTTTCGTTCCGCTCGGCACGCTGGAGGAGATGGTGAACATCGGCACGTTGTTCGCGTTCGTGCTGGTCTCTGCCGGGGTTCTGGTACTACGCCGAACTCGACCCGACCTCGAGCGTGGTTTCCGCGTTCCCTGGGTTCCCCTTGTGCCGATCCTCGCGGTCCTCGCGTGCCTGTGGTTGATGCTGAACCTGTCGGTCGAAACATGGCTGCGCTTCCTGGTCTGGATGGCCGCCGGTGTCGTCATCTACGTCGTGTACAGCAGGCGGCACTCGGTGATGGGACTGCGGGAAACCGAGAAGGCTCGTACCGACAGGTCGGGGAACTGACCCCGGCATCGGCGACGCGGATATACCGACTCACGTCCCAACCAGGGACTTTCCGCGCAATTTAGATAGCGTCACATCAAACCGCTGGAATGTTATACCCTCGAAAACAGACTTGGAGGACTCAAAAAGTTCGATGAGAGGGTGTTGCAACAGTGAGTGTGGACGGCCGAATTCCTTCGTTGGAGGGTTCGGGTGTCGCTTTCGGGGGGCGGGATTCGAAGGCCAGTGAGCGGTCGGTTCGCTGGCAGGACAACAAGCGATATCTATGGATGCTGGGGCTGCTGGCCCCGGCGTCGGCATTGCTGCCGTCGCAGTTGGTCTACTGGACGGGCATACCGCTGTTCTGGTGGAGCGGCGTGCTGGTGTTCTTCGTGATCATTCCGGTGATCGACGTGATCGCAGGCGAGGACGGGCACAATCCGGACGCTTCGGCCAGTGAAAAGCTGCAGAACGACCGGTACTACCGGTGGTGTACGTACCTCTTCCTGCCCGTTCAGTTCGTCGGGCTCTTCGTCGCCTGCTGGATGTGGGCGTACGGCGATCTGAGCGTGGTGGACAAGATCGGCCTCGCGGTCACAGTCGGTCTGGTGGCAGGTACCGGCATCAACGCGGCCCACGAACTGGGCCACCGCATCGAGCAGCACGAGCGGTGGCTGGCCAAGATCGCCCTGTCTCAGACGCTGTACGGACACTTCTTCGTCGAACACAATCGCGGACACCACGTTCGAGTAGCGACGCCCGACGACCCCGCGAGCGCACGACTGGGCGAGAGCGTGTGGAGCTTCGTGCCGCGCAGCACGATTCTCGGCCTCGGCTCCGCATGGAAGCTCGAGTCGCAGCGACTTCGGCGCAAAGGCCGCTCGGTCGCAAGCCCGACCAATGCCCTGCTGCACACGTGGCTGCTCAGCCTGGTGCTGTTCGGCACGCTGTTGATCGTGTTCGGCTGGTCCATCGCGCCGTACCTGCTGTTGCAGGCCGTCGTCGGATTCGTGCTGCTCGAGATGGTGAACTACGTGGAGCACTACGCCCTGCTCCGGGAAACCAACGATCGCGGCAGATACGTTCGGTGCTCGCCCCGCCACAGCTGGAACAGCGACAGGATCTGCACCAACATATTTCTGTACCACTTGCAGCGACACAGCGACCACCACGCCAATCCGGGCAAGCGTTACCAGACCCTGCTCTCCTACGACGAGGCTCCGCAGCTCCCTGCCGGCTACGCCTCGATGGTGATGCTCGCCGCAATTCCGCCGCTGTGGCGTCGGGTCATGGATCCGCGGGTACTGGCGCACTACCAGGGAGATATCACCCGAGCGAACATCCTGCCCCGCAAACGGGCTCGAATCCTGGCGCGAGCCGGACGAAACGGATAGCGCGGGTTCTCGACAATCGGTCGCAGGCGACAGGCTCCACCTCTGCACTTCCGGGCAGTCGAAGCCCGAAGCGTGCGGACCCGATAGCCTGGACGGCAGACACTCAGTCAACAGGAGAGGCAAGATGACGACCTCAGTTACGTCAGGATCGGCACTCACCGTGGAACACCGCGGTGGAATCGACTTCAAGGTCGCGGACCTGTCCCTCGCGGAATTCGGCCGCAAGGAAATTCGGCTCGCCGAGCACGAGATGCCCGGTCTGATCGCGCTGCGTCGCGAATACGCCGACGTACAGCCGCTCAAGGGAGCGCGAGTTTCGGGATCGCTGCACATGACCGTGCAGACCGCGGTGCTGATCGAGACGTTGGTTGCGCTCGGAGCCGAGGTGCGGTGGGCGTCGTGCAACATCTTCTCCACCCAGGATCACGCAGCAGCGGCCGTCGTCGTCGGCCCGTACGGCACCGTCGAGGAGCCCAAGGGCGTCCCGGTGTTCGCGTGGAAGGGCGAGAGCCTCGAAGAGTACTGGTGGGCGGCAGAGCAGATGCTCACCTGGCCCGATCAGCCCGCCAACATGATTCTCGACGACGGTGGCGACGCCACGATGCTGGTACTGCGCGGCGCGCAGTTCGAGAAGGCAGGCGTGGTTCCGCCGACCGACGACGATCACGATTCGGACGAGTACAAGGTGTTCCTCGGCCTGCTGCGTCGTTCGCTCGAGGCATCGAAGTCCAAGTGGACCGAGGTTGCCGAGTCCGTGCAGGGCGTCACCGAGGAGACCACCACCGGCGTGCTGCGGCTGTACCAGTTCGCAGCTGCGGGTGAGCTCACGTTCCCCGCCATCAACGTCAACGACTCCGTCACCAAGAGCAAGTTCGACAACAAGTACGGCACCCGCCACTCGCTGATCGACGGCATCAACCGCGGCACCGACGTCCTCATCGGTGGCAAGGCCGTTCTGGTCTGTGGCTACGGCGATGTGGGCAAGGGCTGCGCCGAGGCGCTCAAGGGCCAGGGTGCACGTGTGACCGTCACCGAGGCCGACCCGATCAACGCGCTGCAGGCCCTGATGGACGGCTTCGACGTGCGGACGGTCGAGGAGTTCATCGAGCAGGCCGACATCGTGATCACCTCGACGGGCAACCTGTCGATCATCACGTTCGAGCACATGCGCAAGATGAAGCACCAGGCGATCCTGGGCAACATCGGCCACTTCGACAACGAGATCGACATGGCCGGTCTGGAGAAGGCCCCCGATGTCACGCGGATCAACATCAAGCCGCAGGTCGACGAGTACCAGTTCAAGGACGGGCACTCGATCATCGTGCTGTCCGAGGGGCGTCTGCTCAATCTCGGCAACGCCACGGGCCACCCGTCGTTCGTCATGAGCAACAGCTTCTCCAACCAGGTCATCGCTCAGATCGAGCTGTGGACCAAGCCGGACGAGTACGACAACGAGGTCTACCGCCTGCCCAAGCACCTGGACGAGAAGGTCGCGCGCATCCACGTCGAAGCGCTCGGCGGCTCGATCACCAAGCTCACCAAGGAGCAGGCCGAGTACATCGGCGTCGACGTCGAGGGCCCGTACAAGCCCGAGCACTACCGCTACTGACCGCACCGTCAGTGGGAAAACTGTTCGTCATCGAAGGAGTCGACGGAGCGGGCAAGAACACGCTCGCCCGTCGGCTCGTTTCGGCGTGGGAACGCCAGGGCCTGTCGGTCGAGCGCATCGGGTTTCCCCGGTACGACCGGTCGGTGCACGCCGATCTGGCGGCCGAGGCGTTGCACGGCGAGCACGGTGACACCGCGGGCAGCGTGCACGCGATGGCCCTGTTGTTCGCGCTCGATCGCCGGGACGCGGGCGACGAGATCCGAAAGTTGCTCTCGGACAACGACATCGTTCTCCTCGATCGGTACGTGGCATCCAATGCCGCCTACACCGCGGCTCGGCTGGAGCAGTCCGCGGACGGCGAGGCCGTCGAATGGATCAGGTCGCTCGAATTCGACCGATTCGCCGTGCCCGTTCCCGATGTCCAGATTCTGCTCGACGTCCCGGTTGCGCTCGCCGCCGAGCGTGCGGCGGCCCGTGAGAGTGCGGACGTCGCTCGAACCCGGGACGCCTACGAGAGGGACGGCTCATTGCAGAGCCGAACCTCGGCTGCGTACGGCAGGCTCGCGGCCTCGCACTGGGTGTCACCGTGGCGAGTCGTCACCGCCGACGTCGATCCCGATCGACTCGCCGCCGACATGTTCAATCAGCCATCAGGCGTTCGGAAAGTGACACCATAGGACCATGAAGCCTCGGATTCTGGTTGTGGACGACGATTCGGCTCTGGCGGAGATGCTCACCATCGTGTTGCGCGGTGAGGGGTTCGAGCCTTTCGTGGTCGGCGACGGTACCCAAGCACTGGCGGCCGTGCGCGAGAACCGGCCGGATCTGGTGCTGCTGGATCTGATGCTTCCCGGCATGAACGGCATCGACGTCTGCCGCGTCCTGCGTGCCGACTCGGGCGTGCCGATCGTCATGCTGACGGCCAAGACCGACACCGTCGATGTCGTACTGGGTCTCGAGTCCGGTGCGGACGACTACATCATGAAGCCCTTCAAGCCGAAGGAACTGGTCGCTCGTGTTCGTGCGCGCTTGCGCAGGACCGAGGACGAACCCGCCGAACTGCTGTCCATCGCGGACATCGTCATCGACGTGCCCGCCCACAAGGTCAGTCGCGGTGACGAACTCGTCTCCCTCACCCCGCTCGAATTCGATCTGCTGGTGGCACTGGCGCGCAAGCCACGTCAGGTGTTCACCCGAGAGGTGTTGCTCGAACAGGTCTGGGGCTATCGCCACGCGGCCGACACCCGGTTGGTCAACGTGCACGTGCAGCGTCTGCGCGCCAAGGTCGAGAAGGATCCGGAGAACCCCGAGGTGGTGTTGACCGTGAGGGGGGTCGGCTACAAGGCCGGACCGCCGTGATCCGTTTCTCCCATTCTCGGCGGCGAATCAACGGCAAGTTCTCTCCCGTACTGCGTTGGTTTCGTTCGCTGAGTACCTCGCTCGGCCATGCCTGGCGTCGATCACTGCAGCTGCGCGTCGTCGTGTCGACGCTGACCCTGTCCCTGGTGGTCATCCTCATCCTCGGGGTCGTGCTGACCTCTCAGATCACCGATCGGCTGCTCGAAGCGAAGCTGTCCGCAGCCACCGAGGAACTCGACCGCTCACGGACCACCGTCGAGGGCAACCTCGCCGGAGCCGACGACTCGAGCGGGCTCGCGACGCGCCTCGAACGAGCCAGGGCGGCGCTGACCAACCAGGACCTGGACGCCGCGTCGACCACCGGGTCTGCGGGATCGTTCGATCCGGTCCTGATCGTGGAAGGCGACGCCACCCGCGCGGAGGCCTCGGTGGGCCCGGTCGATCAGATCCCGAACAGCCTGCGCGACTTCGTCAAGAAGGGCCTGATCAGCTCGCAGTACGCGACGGTGACCGACAGTGACGGCGGGTACTCCGGCTCGGCGCTGATCATGGGATCGCCCACCGGATCCGACATCTCGGCCCTGCAGCTCTATCTCATCTTTCCGTTGGCCAGCGAGGATCGCACGCTCTCGCTCGTACGCGGCACGTTGTTCATCGGCGCAGTGGTGCTGTTGGTGCTGCTCGCGGCGATCGCGATGCTCGTCGCACGTCAGGTGGTTCTGCCCATTCGTTCGGCGTCGAGGATCGCGGTGCGGTTCGCCGACGGCAGGCTCAAGGAGCGCATGCCGGTCCGCGGCGAGGACGACATGGCCAGACTCGCGATGTCCTTCAACGAGATGGCCGAGAGTCTCTCCAAACAGATCACCCAGCTCGAGGAATTCGGTAACCTCCAGCGCCGATTCACCTCCGACGTCAGCCACGAACTGCGCACCCCGCTGACCACCGTCCGGATGGCCGCAGACCTCATCCACGACGCCAGCGACGACCTGGAGCCTGCACTCAAGCGATCCTCGGAGCTGCTGGTCAACGAGCTCGATCGGTTCGAGACCCTGCTCGGTGACCTGCTCGAGATCAGCCGCCACGACGCGGGCGTGGCCGAGCTGGCCGCCGAACAACTCGACCTGCGGATGTGCGCCCGGGCGGCAGTGTCGACCGTGCGGCACCTGGCGCGCGAGACCGGCACCGAAGTGATCGTCGACATGCCCGAGACTGCAGTCATCGCCGAGGTCGACCCCCGACGGGTGGAACGGATTCTGCGCAATCTGCTGGCCAACGCACTCGACCACGGCGAAGGCAAGCCGGTCCTGCTGCGGCTGCGCTCGGACGCCGACGCGGCAGCATTCGTCGTGCGCGATCAGGGAGTCGGTCTGCGACCAGGCGAAGAGAAGCTGGTGTTCAACCGGTTCTGGCGCTCGGATCCCTCCCGCGTTCGACGATCCGGGGGCACCGGCCTGGGGCTGGCGATCAGCGTCGAGGACGCCCGCTTGCACGACGGTAAGCTCGAGGCGTGGGGAGCACTGGGCGAAGGCGCATGCTTCCGACTCACTCTGCCGCTCGTGCGCGGGCACAAGGTGATCGGATCCCCACTGCCCCTCAAACCCAGCACCAAGAAGTTCGCACAAGGACAACCGATTCCCGCGATCACCGCAGCCAAGACAGCCACGTCGGAGCCCGCGACGTGATCTTCTCGTGCCGTCGCACCCGGGTGCTGGCGATGTGTGTGCTCGTCGTCGCCCTCGTGAGCGGATGCGCCAGCCTTCCCGAGTCGTCCAGCCCCCAGGCCATCGGCACCCTGACCGCCGGTGCCGTGCCCACCAGCGCTCCGGCCCCCGAGCCGGGACGTGAGCCCGATCGCCTGCTGGACGACTTCTTCGAGGCCAGCGCCATCTCTGCCAACAGACACCAGGCCGCCCGGCAGTTTCTCACCGAGGAGGCGTCGGGAACCTGGGACGACGGCGCGCGGACGGTCGTGGCGGATCGAATCGACACCCTGTCCGGTCCACGAACCGCAGATACCGCGCAGTTCACGATCCGCTCGGCGACGGCCGGGATGCTGGCCTCGGGCGGCGAGTACCAGGCCGGATCGGACACCTTCGACGCTGCGATCGAGATGGCACGGGTGGACGGTCAGTGGCGGATCTCGAAACTGCCGCCCGGTGTCGTCATCGATCGATCCGCTTTTCTGAACACTTATCAGCAGCGATCGCTCTACTTCGTCGATCCGCTCGGTGGCGTACTCGTGCCCGATGTGCGGTGGACCAGCGGATCGCAGGACCAGCTCGCCAACCAGCTCGTACAGCTGCTCATCGACGGCCCCAAGTCCGCACTGTCGGCCGCGGTGAGCAACGAACTGTCCGACGACGTGAGTATTCGCGGGCCAATCACCAAGGCCGATGGTCAGACCTCACAGGTGGGGGTGGGACTCGGTGGTATCAGAATCGACTTCGGCGGCCTGCAGAACAAGGGTGATCGCGACCGTGAACTGCTTGCTGCGCAAGTGATCTGGACCCTCGCCTCGGCCGAGGTCGCCGGGCCGTACGTGCTGCTCGCCGACGGTCAACCGATCGACACGACCAAGCCCGACGGGTGGACGACGGCAGGCGTCGACTCGTTCGATCCGCTGGGCAGTACCGGCGATAGTGTCGGATTGCACGCACTCGCGTCCGGCACCTTGCTTCGCGTCGACGAGGCGGAGACCACTCCCGCTCCCGGGTACTTCGGGCAGGCCCGCAATCTGCGCTCGGTGGCCCTGTCCAACGACGGCACGCTCGTGGCAGGGGTCGCGGACACCGGACGGCCCGCCCCTGCGCCGTCGAGCACGCTCATGGTCGGCAGCTACGACGGCGGCGCGTTCCCCGTGGCCGAGGGACAATCGATCACCCGGCCCACCTGGGGAGCCGACGACAACGCCGCCTGGGCGGTGATCGACGGCACCAACGTCATCCGGGCCGCCCGCGATCCCTCCACCGGCCAGGTGTCGGTGGTACCCGTCGAGG
>NZ_LVCU01000034.1:0-8956 GCF_001647185.1 Rhodococcus sp. EPR-147 | reverse complement strand
GTCGTGTACGTGGCAACGGTGGTGCGCGAGCCCTCGGGTGTGTACTCCCTCACCGAGCCGAGGGCCGTGGCCATCGGACTCGGTAGCGACGCCACGAGTTTGGACTGGAGCACCGGCGACACCATCGTGATCGCGCGGGTCGCGACCGACTCCCCGGTGGTCCAGGTGAGCGTCGACGGATCCCGGATGGATCCGTTGCCGTCACGCAACCTGACCACCCCGGTGTTGGCGGTCGATGCCTCGCCGGAAACGGAGTACGTGGCCGATGCACGGGCCGTGTTCGCCCTCAACAACTCCGATCCGGTCGGCGACCGGTACTGGCGTGAGGTCACCGGTCTGGCCGGCGTGAAAGCTGTGCCCATTCTGCCCGGCTGACGTCGGTCGCAGATCTCTGTCGGTGGGCCGGGGCAGACTCCGCATCCATGCGGACGCTCCTCGATCTGGTTCTGCCCCTCGAGTGCGCCGGGTGCGGTGTGCCGGGGGAGCACTGGTGCGGAGGGTGTTCTCTGGCCCTGTTCGTCCCGCCCGTTGCCGTTCGGCCACGAGTCGATCCCGGTGTGCCCTGCTGGTCCCTGAGTACGTACAGCGGGCCGCGCCGCAGTGGTGTGATCGCGCTGAAGGAGCGAGGTCGGCGGTCGGTGGCCCGGCCTTTCGGGCGAGCGCTCGCCGAGGCCGTCGGACATCTACGCGACGCGGGTGAGATCGATCCACCGGAGCTGAGTTCGCTGATTCTGATCTGCGCGCCCTCTCGGGCTCGTGCGGCGCGGGCTCGTGGAGGCGATCCCGTTCTGCGATGCGCTCGAATCGCCGCCGAGCAGTTGGCACCCGAGCGTGTGCTCGTTCCCGAGTTGCTCCGCATGACCGGTGGAGTACGTGATTCGGTCGGACTGTCGGCGGGACAACGACAGCACAACGTGGCAGGGCGGATCGAGGCCGTCGGGCTGGCTCGTTCGCACGCCGACGCACGCGTGACGCCATCGGCGGAATTCACCGTTCTGCTGATCGACGACGTCGTCACCACCGGTGCCACGTTGGCCGAATGTGCAAGAGTGCTAACCGATTTCGGAGTCCCGGTAGCCGGAGCGCTGGTGGTGGCGAGTGCGTGACGGCGGAGGGGAAGGACACGCCGACAACCAATTCGGGGTGAACGGTGGCACACGAGTCGATGACCGACTAACGTCGCGGACACGCACCGACTGGACCAGATGTGAGGTGATGCCCCGGACTTTGATGCCGGAAGGTTCCCCATTCGGCATGCACACTTGCCGCGTCCAACAGTGGGCGTGGCCGATATCGGGAGGTACGCGTGACGACCCCTTCACAAGCCTCGGTTTTCTTCGACGAGAAGCCCTCGGAAGAACCCGCCAAGAGCAATGCGGACGTCGTGGTCAAGGGCCGCAACGTCGAGATACCGGATCACTTCCGGATATACGTCTCCGAGAAACTGGCTCGCCTCGAGCGCTTCGATCCCTCCATCTACCTGTTCGACGTCGAACTGCAGCACGAACGAAATCGCCGCCAGGCCAAGGCATGTCAACGCGTGGAGATCACCGCGAAGGGCAAGGGCCCGGTCGTTCGAGCCGAAGCGTGCGCCGACAGTTTCTATGCCGCACTCGAAGCGGTGACGTCGAAACTCGAGAGCAGACTCCGACGCACCAAGGACCGTCGCAAGGTTCACTACGGCGAGAAGCGGCCCGTGTCCGTTGCCGAGGCCACTGCCGAACTCGCCGAGGACGACACGCTGGCACTCGACCCCGACACGAAACTCGACACCTTCGAGGACGACCAGAGCGGCCCGGGGCACATCGTGCGGACGAAGACCCACTCGGCCGCACCGATGAGCGTCGACGACGCACTGTACGAAATGGAACTCGTGGGCCACGATTTCTTCCTGTTCCACGACAGCGCAACCGATCGCCCCTCGGTCGTGTACCGACGGCACGCCTTCGATTACGGCTTGATCAGACTCACCTGACCGGACCGATCGGGACGGTTCGACACGTTCGCCGTCCGTGAAATCTTTTCACCGCTGCAGGCTCGACGCCGGAGACTCGATCCCCACGTCGAGCCTGCAGTGCTGTGTCGGTGTTGTCCGAATGGCCGACCGGCGATCTCCAACGACCGATAGTCGGGCTGCCGGGTTCACAGCGACACCGCCTACCATGGACGCGTTCGGGTTACCCGCCGCGCAGATGTCGTGGTGACGAACCCGTGAGCTCGTGCAGTATGCAGTGTTGTTCGTACCAATACCCGTGAACCGAGGATCGAGGACGAGAAAGCCCGTGCCGTCGCTGTCGTTTTCCAAGCTGCTCCGTGTCGGTGAAGGTCGCATGGTCAAGCGGCTCAAGAGCATCGCCGACCACGTCTCGACCCTGTCTTCGGACGTCGAGAGCCTCTCCGACGACGAACTGCGCGGCAAGACCGCGGAGTTCAAGGAGCGGTACTCCGCAGGCGAGACCCTGGATCAGCTCCTGCCCGAGGCCTTCGCCGTGGCCCGTGAGGCGTCCTGGAGAGTGCTGTCGCAGCGGCACTTCGACGTACAGGTCATGGGCGGTGCCGCTCTGCACTTCGGCAACATCGCCGAGATGAAGACCGGTGAGGGCAAGACACTGACGTGTGTTCTCCCGGCTTACCTCAATGCCATCTCCGGCGAGGGTGTGCACGTGGTGACGGTCAACGACTACCTCGCCAAGCGCGACTCGGAGTGGATGGGCCGCGTGCACCGCTTCCTCGGTCTCTCGGTCGACGTGATCCTGTCCGGCATGACCCCGGTGGAACGCCGCGCCGCGTACGCCGCGGACATCACTTACGGCACCAACAACGAGTTCGGTTTCGACTACCTGCGCGACAACATGACGCACTCGCTCGACGATCTCGTGCAGCGCGGCCACAACTTCGCCGTCGTCGACGAGGTCGACTCCATCCTCATCGACGAGGCCCGTACGCCGCTGATCATCTCGGGACCGGCCGATGCGTCGAGCAAGTGGTACGGCGAGTTCGCCCGTATCGCGCCGATGCTCAAGGTCGACACCCACTACGAGGTCGACATCCGCAAGCGGACCATCGGTGTGCACGAGGCAGGCGTCGAACTGGTCGAGGATCAGCTCGGCATCGACAATCTGTACGAGGCCGCCAACTCACCGCTGGTGAACTACCTCAACAACGCGATCAAGGCCAAAGAGCTCTACACCAAGGACAAGGACTACATCGTTCGCGATGGCGAGGTCATCATCGTCGACGAGTTCACCGGCCGCATCCTGGTGGGACGCCGCTACAACGAGGGCATGCACCAGGCGATCGAGGCCAAGGAGAAGGTGGAGATCAAGGCCGAGAACCAGACTCTGGCCACGATCACGCTGCAGAACTACTTCCGCCTCTACGACAAGCTCTCGGGCATGACCGGTACCGCCGAGACCGAGGCCGCCGAGCTCCATCAGATCTACGGTCTGGGCGTCATTCCGATTCCGACGAACCGTCCGATGGTCCGAGTGGACAACGGCGACCTGATCTACAAGACCGAAGAGGCCAAGTTCGACGCGGTCGTCGACGACGTCGTCGAGCGGCACGGCAAGGGCCAGCCGGTCCTCATCGGCACGACGAGCGTCGAGCGCTCGGAGTACCTGTCGAAGCAGTTCACCAAGCGCGGCGTCGCACACAACGTGTTGAACGCGAAGTTCCACGAGCAGGAAGCGACGATCATCGCCGAGGCGGGCCGGCAGGGCGCGGTGACCGTCGCGACCAACATGGCCGGTCGTGGTACCGACGTCGTGCTCGGCGGCAACCCGGACATCCTCGCCGACCTGAAGCTCCGGAAGCAGGGCTTGGACCCGGTCGAGACCCCCGAGGAATACGAGGCCGCCTGGGAGCCTGCTCTGGAAGAGGTCAAGGCGCAGGTCAAGGCCGATGCCGATACCGTGCGCGAGGCCGGTGGGCTGTACGTCCTCGGTACCGAACGGCACGATTCGCGCCGCATCGACAATCAGCTGCGAGGCCGCTCCGGTCGTCAGGGTGACCCGGGCGAATCGCGTTTCTACCTCTCTCTCGGCGACGAGTTGATGCGTCGATTCAACGGCGGCGCACTCGAATCGATCATGACTCGGCTCAACCTGCCCGACGACGTCCCGATCGAAGCCAAGATGGTGTCCAAGGCCATCAAGAGTGCTCAGACGCAGGTGGAGCAGCAGAACTTCGAGATCCGCAAGAACGTTCTCAAGTACGACGAGGTGATGAACCAGCAGCGCACCGTCATCTACGAGGAGCGCCGCCGCATCCTCGAAGGTGCGGACATGGAGGGCCAGGTCGAGGGCATGATCACCGACGTGATCACCGCCTACGTCGACGGTGCCACCGTCGAGGGCTACGTCGAGGACTGGGATCTGGAACAGCTCTGGACCGCGCTGAAGACTCTCTACCCGGTGGGAATCGACCACAAGGTCCTCTCCGGCGAGAACGAGGACGGCGAGAAGGGCGACCTGACCCGCGACGAATTGCGTGAGGCGCTGCTCGAGGACGCGCGATCGGCGTACGCCAAGCGCGAGGCCGAGATCGACGGTATCGCCGGCGAGAACGGAATGCGCGAACTCGAGCGTCGAGTTCTGCTGTCGGTTCTCGACCGCAAGTGGCGCGAGCACCTCTACGAGATGGACTACCTCAAGGAAGGCATCGGCCTGCGCGCGATGGCGCAGCGCGACCCGCTGGTCGAATACCAGCGTGAGGGCTACGACATGTTCCAGGGCATGCTCGACGGCCTGAAGGAGGAGTCGGTCGGCTTCCTGTTCAACCTGCAGGTCGAGGCCACACCGGCTCCGGCAGGTCCGGCAGCCTCTGCAGGTCTCGCAGTGGCTCCTGGACTGTCCTCTCCGGTGGGCTCCGGCCGCCCGGCAGCGACACCCGCCGCAGCACCTGCACCGACGGCACCTGCACCGACGGCTCCCGCACCCACCGCTCCGGCACCTACTGCTCCTGCGGTGCCCTCGGCGCTGCGGGCGAAGGGTCTCGACGAGCAGGAAGACCAGAGACTGACCTTCTCCGGTCCGGCCGAGGGCGGCGGCACTGCCGTTCGTCGATCCGGGCCGACCCCGACCGGCAGCGAGTCCGCGGCCGAGGGCACCCGCCGCGAACGTCGCGAGGCGGCGAGAACGCAGAGCAAGGCTCCCAAGAAGGCAGCTCGCTCCAAGCGCAAGAGGTAGTACACGACGGTCGCGTCGCCGCGGGGCGACGCGACCCTCACCCCACTCGCAACGACGTGACCGTCCACCCGGGGCGGCGCGGGTCGATGGCGAGCTCGATTCGGCCCGCGAAGGCGAACATACGTGGGCCGCGAGTGTACGAGCCGAAGATCTCCGCCGAGACATCCGACTGATACGCCACATGAACTCGACGCACTGCGGCGAAACCGAGTCGCCTTCCTGGCGGTGGGTTTCGCACTATGGTCCGCACCAGGTCGATCATCGAGGCGGTGAACAACGGCGACAGCTGGTCTGCGCTGCGTCGACGATCGATCACCTCGATCATCATGCGCATCGCCCGGTCGGCACTCGAGCGCGCATCGGCGGGCACCGTCGGCCGGCCGGGAGGCTCGATGCGCCGTCGAGAACGGCTGCTGCGCACGGAGGGTCGGTGTCGGGCGGGCGGCGAATCGGTGATCGCCGCTGGATCCCACGTGTGCACGGCACCGGAGCTGAGCGGCGGCTCGAACGGAGCGGCACGCGAGAGAAAGCAATGATGTTCGGCGCGGAGTTGCGAGCCCGGGGCCGAGGTGTCCGCGATGTGCGGCGGGTCGTTCGATTCGATGACGCTCACACCGACATTGACGGTCCGAGCGCGCGTTCGGTTCCCGTCGAAACCCGGGAACAACACGCGACACGGTCCTCGAACGACCCCGAGACCGACATTCGTCCGCCACGTACTCTAGGTTCGAGCACACTGCGCGCTCGGCCACAGGAATCGGCGCGTACTTCACGCGAGGACGGGGACTGGAACACGCGATGGCGACCAGGCTGACAGCGCAGGATGCGTCGTTCTATTTTCTCGAGGCCAGTAGCAGCCCGATGCACCTCGGGTCGCTCGCCATCTTCCGGACTCCGCGCAGTGGATTCAGCTACGACCGTCTGCTGTCGTTGGTCGAGCAACGCCTGGCATTGGTTCCCCGGTACCGGCAGAAGGTGCGTGAGGTCGCCTTCGGGCTGGCCAGGCCGGTGTGGGTCGACGACGCGGATTTCGACATCACCTACCACATCCGCCGTTCGGCACTACCCAAGCCGGGTTCGGACGATCAGCTGCACGATCTGATCGCGCGGCTGACCTCGCGCCCACTCGATCGCACCCGTCCGCTGTGGGAGATGTACCTGGTCGAGGGGTTGTCGAAGAATCGTTTCGCCGTCTTCACCAAGTCTCACTCGGCGCTGGTCGACGGTGAACACGCGCTCGACGTCGGTCAGGTCATACTCGATGCCAGCAAGAATCCGCCGCCGATGGCCGAGGAACTCTGGATGCCCGCGCGCGAGCCCAAGGATTCGGCGTTGGTCATCGATGCTCTCACCGACTTGGTGGTACGTCCGGGGGAGAGCGTCGAGGCACTGCGCGGCGCGGTCCACGGCGCTGCCGGTGTCGCGGGTGGGGCCCTGCGGGCCGCAGCGAAGGTCGCGGCCGTGCTGCGCACCGCGACCCAGAGCGCGCCGTCGAGTCCGCTGAACGCCCCGATCTCGCGAAACCGCAGATTCGCGGTGGCCAAGACCGAGCTCGCCGACTATCGCAGAGTGCACAACAGGTTCGGCTGCTCGATCAACGACGTGGTGCTTGCTGTCGTCACCGGGGCACTGCGCAATTGGTTGCTCTCCCGAGGCGAGCCCGTCACGGCGTCCTCCACGGTGCGGGCCATGGTGCCCATGTCGGTGTACGTTTCGGTCGATCGGGTCGGTTTCGGAGATGCGGCCGATCGGCCGATCGATGCGACCGAGGAAGATCGCAGCGAGGTCTCGTCGTTTCTCGTCGACCTGCCCGTCGGTGAATCCAATGCCGTGGTGCGCCTCTCGCACATTGCGCACGCCACCGAGGCCCACTCCAAGCAGAGTCGCGGCGTCACCGCTCAGACCTTGATGCGGATCTCCGGATTCGCGCCTGCGAGCCTGCACGCGATGGGCGCGCGAGCGGGTAGTCGGCTGTCCCAGCGGGTGTTCAATCTGATCGTCACCAATGCCCCCGGACCACAGTTCCCGCTGTATGTGGGCGGTGCGCGCATGCTCGAGATGTATCCGGTGTCGCCGCTGTTCGAGAACCAGGCGATGAGCATCGGGCTGACGTCCTACGACGGCTACGTGTTCTTCGGGCTCAATGCAGATCGAGGTGCCATGCCCGATGTGGACGTCGTCACGGCGCTCCTGCACGAGGCGCTGGAAGAGTTGGTCGACGCGAGTAACGAATCGAGAGTGTGAGGTCTTCTGTCATGCGTGTCTACGTTCCGGCGACGCTGGAGTTCTTGAAAGTGCTGTCGGCGGAGGGCGAGTTCAGCCCGGTCTCGCGCACGGCCTTCGCGGTGACACCGACACTGCGTGAGGCCTATTCGTCCGGCGACGACGAGGAGCTCTCCGAGGTGGCGATGGGGGAGGCCGCCCGGGCCTCTCTGCGTTTGATCGCCGCAGCAGTCGACGACGAGACCGACACCGGGACAGTCGCCGAAGGGGTGGTGTACCGGAGGGCGGTGATCGCGGCCGATGTCGACGATCCCACTCTGCGTCCCGATCTGGACGACGCCGTCGTCCGCCTCAAAGAGCCGTTGCGGATGGATCAGGTCGCGTCGGTCCACGTCGATCTCGAAGGTGCCGAATCGGCGGTCGCCAAGGCCGTCGCCGCGGTCGATGCCGCGGACATGGGAGACGAGGATGCGGAGTTCGTGCTGGGAGATGCCGAGGATCACACGCTCGCGTGGTACGCCCCGCAAGAGTTGTCGTTTCTGCTCGAACTGCTGTGATTCCGTCGTGTTCGTTCGCGCACGATTCACACCGACACAGGTGTTCCCGAACCCGAACCTACGGTAGCGTAACCTCGATGACCGCAAGCGGTTCAGTATCTCGATCGAGGGGATGGAACACCCGATGGATCTGAAGAAGTGGCTGGAGGCTCCGGCGGCCGGAGTATCGGCCCCCAAGCGTCCGAGACTGAACATGGTGCGTGGTGCCTTCACCCGCATCACCACCCCCTTGTTGCCCGACGACTACCTTCATCTCGCGAATCCTCTGTGGTCGGCACGCGAACTCCGCGGCCGCATCGTGCGAGTGGAGAAGGAGACCGCCACGGCGGTGACCCTGGTGATTCAGCCGGGTTGGGGCTTCAATTTCGACTACCGGCCCGGTCAGTACATCGGGATCGGGTTGCACCTCGGCGGGCGATGGCACTGGCGGTCGTACTCGTTGACCTCCCCGCCGAACTGGGAAGACAAGCTGATCTCCATCACCGTCAAGGCGATGCCGGAAGGCTTCCTCTCCTCGCATCTGGTCGGCGGTGTGCCGCAGGGGACCATCGTTCGGCTGGCCGCCCCGAAGGGCAATTTCGCGCTGCCCGTGCCGCCGCCGAACAAGATCCTGTTCGTCACGGCCGGTAGCGGCATCACCCCGATCATCTCGATGCTGCGGGCCTTGGATCGCCACGGCGACATGCCCGACACCGTGCACATCCACTCGGCACCGACCGAGGACGAAGTCATGTTCGCGGCCGAGATCGCTGCGCTCGAGAAATCGCATCCGAACTTCACCTCGCATGTGCAGCTGACACGATCGGACGGCAAGTTCGCACTCGCCTCGCTCGACGAGCTCTACCCCGACTGGCGCACGCGCGACACCTGGGCGTGTGGACCGGCAGCACTGCTCGAGGAGATCGAGAAGACCTGGAAGCGAGAGGGAATCGAGGACCGGCTTCATCTGGAGCGGTTCGAGATCTCGCGCGCCGATACCTCCGGTGC
>NZ_LVCU01000033.1:0-2293 GCF_001647185.1 Rhodococcus sp. EPR-147 | reverse complement strand
GTTCAGATGCCGTTCGGCTGCCGGATGGGTATCTGCCAGACATGTGTGGTGCCGTTGACTTCAGGGCATGTCATCGACCTGCGTTCCGGTAAGGAACACAGCGAGGGCGACCGCGTCCAGACGTGCATTTCCGCAGCTGCGGGCGACTGCACATTGGAACTGTAGGTCTGTTTCTCGCACACTGCCTTCTCAGACTGTTCGGTTACGCTTACGTAGGTTGCCCACGTCGAAACCCGATATTTCGGGCACTGCACTCAACTGTTGGAGGACCCGGTGGCCATCACCGACATCAAAGAGTTCGCTCATCTCAGCGAAGCGGACATGGAAGCGTTCGGTCGCGAACTGGATTCGATTCGTCGAGACGTCGAAGACAGCCGTGGCGAGCGCGATGCCGCATACATCCGTCGGACCATCAGACTGCAGAGGTTGCTGGAGCTCGGCGGCCGCGCGGTGCTGCTCGGCAGCAAGTATCGGCCGGCGTGGATCGCCGGCACAGCGATGCTCAGTGTCGCCAAGATCATCGAGAACATGGAGCTCGGTCACAATGTGATGCACGGGCAATGGGACTGGATGAACGATCCGGAGATCCATTCCACCTCGTGGGAGTGGGACCAGACCGGGCCGTCCGAGCAGTGGAAGCGAGCCCACAACTACTCGCACCACACCTACACCAACATCGTCGGCATGGACGACGACATCGGCTTCGGCATTCTGCGCATGACCCGTGACGAGCCGTGGAAGCCGATCAATCTCGTTCAGCCGCTTGCCAACATCGTGCTGGCCACCACCTTCGAGTGGGGCATCGCGCTGCACGATTACGACGCGCAGAAGCAGCTGGACGGCGAGGACCAGAAGGGTCTGCTGAAGTCTCCGGCGAGCCGAGCCTTCGCGCGCAAGATCGCCAAGCAGGTCGGCAAGGATTTCGTCCTGTTCCCAGCACTGTCCGGCCCGGCCTGGAAGTCCACGTTGACCGCCAACGCGACGGCCAACCTGGTCCGTAATCTGTGGGCCTACGCGGTGATCTTCTGCGGTCACTTCCCCGACGGCGCCGAGAAGTTCACGATCGGGCAGTTCGAGACCGAGACACGCCCCGAGTGGTACCTGCGTCAGATGCTGGGTAGTGCCAATTTCGAGGCCGGTCCGGTCATGGCCTTCATGAGCGGCAACCTCTGCTACCAGATCGAGCACCACATGTTCCCGGATCTGCCGAGCAACAGGTACTCGGAGATCGCCGAGAAGGTGCACGCTCTGTGCGAGAAGTACGATCTGCCGTACACCACAGGATCACTCGGCAAGCAGTACTTGCTGGCGCTGCGGACCATCCACAAGCTGTCGCTGCCCGACTCGTGGCTGCGCGCCACGTCCGACAACGCTCCCGAGACGTCGTCCGAGCGACGATGGCGGGAGGGCGATTCGCCTACCGTCCACGCGCTTCGAATCGATCCGCTCACCGGGCAGCGCCGAGGTCTGCGTTCGGCAATGCAAGAGGCACGCGTGAGCTTGCGCAACGCCAAGAAGGAAGCCAAGCGTCAGGCCAAGAGCCTGCGTCGCTCGGGTGACCGCGTTTCGTTGTGAATCGTCACACAGATTTCCGCCACTAACCTACGGAACCGTAACTTACGATACGGTAGGTGACGGAATTGCACATGGCCTGATAACGCGAGCTGTGTGTTCACGACTGCCAGGAGGTTGTATCCCATGGCGATTACGGACGTCAAAGAATACGCGCATCTGACCGATGCCGACATCGAGGCGTTGGGCCACGAGCTCGACTCCATCCGACGTGACATCGAAGCGTCCCGCGGCGAACGCGATGCCCGGTACGTCAAGAACACGATCCGCCTGCAGCGATCCCTCGACATCGGTGGCCGGGCCGTGCTTTTCGCCAGCCGCAAGCGTCCCGCTTGGCTGGTCGGCACCGCCATGCTCGGGGTCGCGAAGATCATCGAGAACATGGAGCTCGGCCACAACGTCATGCACGGCCAGTGGGACTGGATGAACGACCCGGAGATCCACTCCACGTCGTGGGAGTGGGACAACACGGGCCCGTCGGCTCACTGGAAGCAGACGCACAACTACATCCACCACAAGTACACCAACGTGCTCGGCATGGACGACGACGTCGGCTACGGTCTGCTCCGCGTCACCCGCGATCAGCGGTGGAAGCCCTTCAACATCGGCAACCCCGTCTACAACCTGCTGCTGCAGTTGTTCTTCGAGTACGGAGTGGCGCTTCAGCACCTCGAACTGGGCAAGGTCGCCAAGGGTCGAGTGCCCCGCGAGGAATTCGAGC
>NZ_LVCU01000032.1:0-10748 GCF_001647185.1 Rhodococcus sp. EPR-147 | reverse complement strand
GAAGAGCACGTTGACGGCGAACATCGTCGCCAACATGATCCGCAACGTGTGGACCAACACCGTCATCTTCTGTGGCCACTTCCCGGACGGTGCGGAGAAGTTCACCAAGTCCGACATGGAGGGTGAGACGCAGGGGCAGTGGTACCTGCGTCAGATGCTCGGCAGCGCGAACTTCAATGCCGGTCCCGTCATGGAGTTCATGAGCGGCAACCTCTGCTACCAGATCGAGCACCACCTGTTCCCGGACCTCCCCAGCAACCGCCTGCGGGAGATCAAGGTTCGGGTGCTCGAACTGGCGGAGAAGTACGACCTGCCGTACACGACCGGTTCGATCGTTCACCAGTACTTCCTGTCCTGGAGAACCATCGCGAAGCTGTCGCTGCCGAACAAGTACCTGAGGGCGACCAGCGACGACGCCCCCGAGACTGCGTCCGAGCGTAAGTGGGCCGACGCGCCGGCGGGCCTGTTCACCGTCGATCCCGAAACCGGCAAGCGTCGTGGTTTGCGCACCGCCATCGCAGAAACGAAGAAGCGCAAGGGAATTCGCAGGCTGGTCGGTAAGGCCGCGTAAGTCCTGCACCGAATTGGAGCCTGGTGGCAACCGACCCCGAGCGGGTGGTTGCTACCAGGCTTCGTTCGTTCGAACGGCTTCGAGCAGGAGGCGCACCGCAGCAACACGTCGAGCTGCGTCTCCGGTGAGGGAGTCGAGGGCGCACTCGGGATCGGCGGGCGGGCCGAGGTGCGTGCATCCTCGGGGGCAGTTCTCGATCGTGTCGGCCAGGTCGGAGAACGCTGCGACGACGTTCTCGGGGGAGATGTGCGCCAGTCCGAACGACCGGATCCCGGGAGTATCCACCACCCAGCCGCCGCCGGGAAGCGGTAGCGCCACCGACTGTGTCGAGGTGTGGCGGCCCTTGCCGACGCCCGAAACCACCCCCGTGGCGCGATAGGCGTCGGGCACCAGCCGGTTGACGAGCGTGGACTTTCCGACGCCCGAGTGTCCGATGAGCGCGGTCACCGAGTTCGTCAGCATCGAGGTCAGCTCCGTGAGGTCCTCGGACTGGCCCGCCAGCACCACCGGTACGTCGAGATCGGAAAAGGCGGCGGTGAATTCTTCGGGGTCGGCCAGATCGCTCTTGGTCAGGCACAGAACGGGTTCGAGTCCGCCGACGTACGCCGCCACGAGTGCTCGTTCGACGAAGCCGGTGCGAGGAGGTGGATCGGCGAGCGCGGCGACGATGAGCAGCCGGTCGGCATTGGCCACCACGACGCGCTCGAACGGGTCGGTGTCGTCCGCGGTGCGACGCAACACCGTCCGCCGCTCGGCCACGCGCACGATGCGAGCCAGAGTGTCGACCTTGCCCGACAGATCTCCGACGATACCGACCTCGTCTCCCACCACGATCGGAGTTCGGCCCAGCTCGCGGGCGCGCATCGTCACGACCGGCCGTGCCGGGTCACCATCGAGCACGCATCCCCAGCGGCCGCGGTCGACGGACACGACCATGCCTGCTTCTGCGTCGTTGTGCTCGGGTCGAGTCTTGGTCCGTGGTCGCGAACTCTTGCCCGGTCGGATCCGAACGTCGGACTCGTCGTACCGGCGCGCGGTCAGGAGCCGACCCCGCTCGGTGTCGGTGCGGACAGCATTGCGTCCCACAGCGTTTCGAAACCGGGGAGCGTCTTGGCGGTGGTGCCGATGTCGTCCACCTCGACCCCGGGTACCCGCAAGCCGACGATCGCGCCTGCGGTCGCCATGCGGTGGTCGGCGTAGGAGTGCCAGACGCCTGCGTGCAGCGGTGCCGGATCGATTCGGATGCCGTCGTCGGTCTCGACGGCGCGTCCGCCGAGTCGGACGATCTCGGTTGTCAGTGCAGCGAGTCGGTCGGTCTCGTGGCCACGCAGATGGGCGATGCCACGCAGAATCGACGGCCCCGCGGCCAGTGCGGCGAGCGCCGCGACCGTAGGGGTCAGTTCGCCGATATCGTGCAGATCGAAATCGATGCCGCGCAACGTATCCGGGCCCTCGACGGTCAGGATGCCTGCGGTCAGGTCGACCCGAGCGCCCATCAGGGTGAGTATCTCGCGGAATGCATCGCCGGGCTGAGTGGTCGATTCGGGCCAATTCGGCACGCGCACTCTGCCTTTCGTCACCACCGCTGCAGCAAGGAAGGGGGTGGCGTTGGACAGGTCCGGCTCGATGGTCCAGTCGATCGGCGCGACCGGGCCTGGGTGCACCCGCCAGGTGTTCGCGTCACCACCGGACTCGGGGGTATCGACTCGCACGCCCGCACGCCGCAACATCTCCACGGTCATGTCGATGTGCGGCATCGACGGAACGGGCTTGCCGATGTGGTGGATTTCGATTCCCTCGTCGAAGGCCGCAGCGGAGAGCATCAGACCGGAGACGAACTGCGAAGAGCCCGAGGCGTCGATCTCGACCGATCCGCCGCGCAGCGAACCGGTGCCACGCATCGTGAACGGCAGCGCGCTGGCGTCGATCTCGGCCCCCACCGCGCGCAGAGCGTCGAGGATCGTGTCGAGCGGTCGGATACGTGCCTGCTCGTCGCCGTCGAACGACACTTCGCCAGCGGCGAGCGCAGCCAGGGGTGGCACGAAGCGCATGACGGTACCTGCCAGCCCGCAGTCGACGGCTCCGCCGTGCAGCGGTGCCGGAGTCACCCGCAACGACGTCCTGTCGTCCTCCGCGGCCTCGATATCGATGCCCAAGGTTGTCAGGGCGTCGATCATGAGATCGGTGTCACGGCTGCGCAGGGCACCGGTCATCGTCGACGAGCCGGTGGCGAGCGAGGCGATGATCAGTGCGCGATTGGTGATCGACTTCGATCCGGGCAGAGTGACTGTCGCGTCGACGGGTGCGACGGCGGCGGGGGCTGTCCAATTGCTCACCCGTCCATCTTCTCTCATTCGGGATCAGCGCGCGGCGATGGGCGCGGATGTAGCGGCTGTGAGCCGGACGAGATCGGCCGGTGCGAGTTCGATCTCGAGTCCGCGCCGACCTCCACTGCACAGAATCGTCTCGAGACCGAGGGCCGAGACGTCGATCACGGTGGGCAGGGATTTGCGTTGGCCGAGAGGTGAGATACCGCCGAAGACGTACCCGGAGGAGCGCTCGGCGGCAGTCCTGTCGGCCATCGTGATCTTTCTGGTGGACAGCGCGGCGGCCGCGGCCTTGAGCGAGCGCGTCGTCGTCACCGGGACGATCGCCACCGCCAGCGAGCGATCCGCTCGTTCGACGACGAGAGTCTTGAAGACCTGTTCGGGCCGAACGCCGAGTCGTTCGACGAGTATCTGTGCCGCCTCCTCGCCGTAGGACTGCGCCCGTGCGTCGTGGTCGTACGAATGCACGGTGTGCGCCACTTTTCGTGCGGTGAGCAGCGCGAGAGCAGGTGTGGACGCAGCCATTCACGGGACTCTAGCGATCGGGCGGGAACACGGCGGCACGACGCCGTGTTGTGCAACAACAGATACGAATGCAGGTGGAAGGAATGACGAATGGCAGTGCTGACCGCGGGACGTCCCCTCGCGCTGAAGGGGGTGATCTCTTCGCAGAAGTCGACTTCGGGCGCGGTAGCCTGGGCGGTGGAAGCTATCGAAGGGATCAGCGTGACAGAAGCCAGCAATCCCGTCGCTGACGTGGACGACGAGAAGGCGATCGCGGAGCGCAGAGCTGCCGAGACCGAGGCGCAGTTGACCGAGCGCTTCGAGCGCGACGCGCTGCCGATGCTCGATCAGCTCTACGGCGCAGCTCTGCGTATGACGCGCAACCCCGCCGACGCCGAGGATCTGGTTCAGGAGACGTTCGTGAAGGCCTACTCGGCTTTCCGGTCGTTCCGTGAGGGCACGAACCTCAAGGCGTGGCTGTACCGAATTCTCACCAACACCTACATCAACTCCTACCGCAAGAAGCAGCGTCAGCCCGCTCAGTACCCGACCGACGAGATCAGTGACTGGCAGCTCGCCGCCACCGCCGAACACACGTCGACGGGGCTGCGTTCCGCCGAGGTCGAGGCTCTGGACGCGTTGCCGGACGACGACATCAAGGCGGCGCTGCAGTCTCTTCCCGAAGAATTTCGGATGGCTGTCTACTACGCCGACGTCGAGGGGTTCCCGTACAAGGAGATCGCCGAGATCATGGGCACTCCCATCGGCACGGTGATGTCGCGTCTGCACCGCGGACGCAAGCAGCTGCGGGGCCTGCTGGCAGGGGTTGCACGCGAGCGTGGTTTCAACCGGGACGGCGCAGTCGACCGGCACGAGCAGGAGGTAGTCCAGTGACGGGCACCGGAAAGATCGACGGCGGGAACGACGGCGACGCACAGTTCGAGCGCCTCGACTGCTCGGCGGTGATCGCGGACGTGTGGGTGATGCTCGACAACGAATGCGACGAAGCGAGCCGATCCCGTCTGCAGAAGCACATCGACGAATGCGGATCGTGCTTCGAGGCCTACGGAATCGAAGAGAAGGTCAAGCGGCTGATCTCACGCAAGTGCGGGGGAGACCAGGCACCGGCCGGGTTGCGCGAACGACTCAGCGTCGAAATTCGACGAACCGTGCTGATCCGCCAGACGGACTCCGAGTAGTCGCAGTTCCTACTCACAAACGACGAGGGGCCGAGAAGCAGTCGCTTCTCGGCCCCTCGCGGCTTGTGGCAAACCGTCAGCTGTTGGGACGTTTGCCGTGGTTGGCCTTGTTGCCCTTACGAGCACGCTTCTTACGTCCACGCTTTCCCATGATGGGCTCCTCTCGTTTGTTCACTACAGTCTCCCACGTGTGATTGGCTTACTGTGACGGGCCTGGTCTCATATGGGTGTCCAGCGCAGTTCGTGGTGACGTGAGAGAGGGGTTCGCCGATGTCCGAGGACGTTCGCGCGGAAATGGTGTCCACTGTGTTTCAGGTGGTCGTGGCCCGAGGCGATGCCGTCGAGGTCGGTGACACCCTCGTGATCCTGGAATCGATGAAGATGGAAATTCCGGTGCTGGCCGAGACCGCAGGGACGGTCACGTCGGTGGACGTCGCGGTGGGCGACGTCATTCAGCAGGGCGACCTCATCGCCGTCGTGTCCTGAGCAACGATCACGTGAGATCTCGTGTCGACCCTCAGTGACCTTCTCGCCGAGCACACCGACCTCCCCGGTGTTGCGGTGGACCATCTCCAACGCGTCGTAGGCGAGTGGCAGCTGCTGGCCGACCTCTCGTTCGCCGATGTGCTGCTGTGGGTCGGCACGGACGACGTCTCCAGTGGGACTGCCGACGTGCTGTGTGTGGCCCAGTGCCGGCCGACGACCGCGCCCACGGTCTTCACTCACGACATCGTGGGAACGACGATCTCCGAATCCGAGCACCCCGATGTGATGGTCGCGCTGCAGCAGCGGAAGATCGTGCACGGAGGCGTGGTGACGCGAACCGAGAGCATCCCGGTGCGTTGCGGAGAGCACGTCATCGCGGTGCTGACCCGCGATACCAATCCCGCGCAGCTTCGACCGCCGAGCGCCCTCGAGGTGGCGTATCGAGAATGCGCCGACGACCTGTGTCTGATGATCAGCGAAGGCACGTTTCCCACCCCCGAAGAGCGCACCGATGTGAACTCGTCCCCCCGTGCAGGCGACGGATTCATTCGCGTCGACACCGAGGGGCTGGTGGACTACGCCAGTCCCAACGCCCTCTCGGCGTACCACCGGATGGGATTGACGACCGAGCTGTCCGGCCGGGATCTGGCGTCGGTCACGCGGTCGCTGGTCACCGACCCTTTCGACTCGCAGGAAGTGGCCGATCACATCAGGTCGTCGCTCAACGGCAACGTGGGACATCGGATGGAGGTCGATGCCCGCGGTGCCACAGTTCTCGTGCGCACGCTGGCCCTGCAGCCGCGCGGAAGGTCTGCCGGGGCGGCCGTGTTGATCCGCGACGTCACCGAGGTCAAGCGCCGCGATCGTGCTCTGCTCAGCAAGGACGCGACCATCCGGGAGATCCACCATCGGGTGAAGAACAACTTGCAGACGGTGGCGGCGCTGCTCCGACTTCAGTCGCGCCGACTCGAGAACGAGGAAGCGCGCACGGCGTTGTCCGAGTCGGTCCGTCGAGTCACGTCCATTGCACTCGTGCACGAAATGCTGTCGATGTCGGTGGACGAGGAAGTGGACCTCGACGAGATCGTCGATCGATTGGTGCCGATCATGCTGGATATAGCCACGGTCAATCCGAGGGTGCGAGTGGTGCGCGAGGGCAAACTCGGAGTCTTCTCGGCCGAACGCGCGACGCCCTTGGTGATGGTGCTCACAGAGCTGGTGCAGAACGCGATGGAGCATGGATTCGACGCCGGGTCGGCCGGTGTCGTCCGAATCGGAGCCGACCGGTCCGCGAAATGGCTGGATGTGGTCATCCACGACGACGGGCGCGGTCTGCCCACCGGGTTCTCTCTGGAACGTTCGGACGGCCTCGGACTGCAGATCGTGCGCACTCTGGTCTCGGTGGAGCTGAACGGATCGCTGGGTCTGCATCCCGCGGCGGGTGGGGGAACCGACGCGATGCTGAGGGTTCCTCTGGGACGGCGTGTGCCCAGGCCCTGATGCACGTTCGGTGAACAGTGCGTAACGGGCTCTTCGACCGCCAGAGGGACGCTGGAGGCCCGTGGAACGCAGAAAGCCCGGTATCCGCTACAGCGGATACCGGGCCTCGAGCGTGTGCTGGTTTCGCGTCCTAGACGGAGCTGCGTGCGCGCGTACGTGCGTTGCGTCGCTTGAGTGCACGGCGCTCGTCTTCACTCATTGCGCCCCATACTCCTGCGTCCTGGCCGGATTCGAGTGCCCAGGACAGGCATTCAGCGGTGACGGGGCACCGAGTACAGACGACTTTGGCATCGGCGATCTGCGCGAGCGCCGGACCACTGTTTCCCACCGGGAAAAATAGTTCCGGATCTTCATCGCGACAAATAGCCTTGTGGCGCCAGTCCATCCTCTGCTCCTTACCGGGCGCCGTAGCGCCGTTTCGTTTCTCTTCTGTTCACGAGTGGGTAACCAATGTTTCCGCACTGTTGCTTGTGAATGCTTTCACGAACTCAGGTGAAGTCAAGGGGTACGCGCGTGACCGTGGTCAAGCTCACTCTGTTAGGCTCGCTTTAGCCTTCTGCGCTCCTTTGTACCCCGAGTGAACAGATTTCGCTCGTGATTTCACAGAAAGTGCGCTCTGCGCCTCAGTGTGGCTCGGCACACGCTGCCCTCACATGCTCGGCGCAACCACCTGCAGCGCGTCGGGAGTGGAGAAGAACTCGGCCTCGGTGCGTTCGCCCAGGTAGTCGCCGTCCATCTGCAAACCGACCGGTTCTGCCGAGGAAATTCGGACGCTCGGTACATCGTCGATGCGAATCAGCTTGCGAGACTTCGGTTCTGCGCCTTTGGCAAGCAGCTGGCGAGAGACCCGCAACGTCGGGAACAACGCAGTCGAGCGCATACCGAACACTCCGAGACCCGAATCGAAACCGGTACCCGGATTGGTGTGCACCGGCCTCTGGTTCAAATAAGTCCACGGACTCGAATTCGACACGAACGCATAGTGGACTCCCTCGAACGGATCCCGACCCGGAACCTCCACCGTCAACCGAGCCGGCTGCCGCTTGTGCTTGAAGAACTCCTGCACAGCCGACCGCAGATACCGCGTCGCAGACACCGGCTTGCCGTCCTTACGGCCGGCATCGATCGCCCGACACACATCGGCATCCAGACCCATACCCGCGTTGAAGGTGAACCAGCGATTGTCGCAATGCCCCAACCCGATCGTCCGCCGCGCCCGTGCATCGAGCAGCCCGATCAACTGATTCGTCGCCGCAACCGGATCCGCCTCGATACCCAACGAACGAGCGAACACATTCGCACTACCGCCAGGAACGACCGCGATCGGCGGAATCGCACCGATCGTCACCGCCTGCATCGACGTCGGCAACGGCACCCCGAGCAAACCGTTGATCACCTCGTTGACCGTCCCGTCACCACCGTGAACGATCACCAACCCCATCCCGTCCTCACGGGCACCCCGAGCCAGCTCCGACGCATGATCACGATGAGTCGTCTGCGCAACCGTCACCCGCACCCGACTCGACAACGCATGAGCCAACAGATCCCGAGCCGCAGCAGTCGTAGAAGTCGCATTGGGATTGACGATCAGCAGCGCACGCACGAGCAATGACACTAACCGGGTCGTTCCGCACGCTCCACTCCCGGTTGCCTAGGCTGGTCGCGTGTCCACCTCACCCGAGAACCTCACCCCGCCGGCCACGTTTCGATCCGCCGGGGCGCTCGTCGCGGCGCAGGGCGTGGCGTCGTTGGTGGCCGCGATCGTCCTACTCGTCCGAGCGTTCTCCGGAGAGGGAGAGAACGCAGTGGCCAACGGGTACGGCACCGCCGGGTGGTTCGGTGTCCTGGGCATCGGAGTCGGCGCCGCAGGCGTTGCCCTGGTCCTCGGAAAACGCTGGGGACGATCCATCGCCACGGTCGTACAGCTGTTGCTGCTGCCCGTCGTGTGGTCGCTGTTGACCGGATCGCACCAGACCGTCTACGGCGTCGCCCTAGGAGTCGTGGTCGTCGGCGTGCTCGTCTTGCTGTTCAGCCCGCCGTCCTCTCGGTGGATGGCCGCCGAATACAGCGACGTCGACGACGACCTCCGCTGACGTAGTCGTTCAACGCGCTTGGATGGCCAACTCGGACAATGCATCCTCGGTCAGGCGGAACGTCGTCCATTCGTCCTGGGGATCTGCCCCGAGCGACCGGTAGAAGCCGATCGACGGGGTGTTCCAGTCCAGAACCGACCAGGCCAACCGCGTGTACTGCCGGTCGACGCATTCGGCGGCCAATGCGGCGAGCAGTGCAGTTCCGAAGCCTTCTCCCCGCGCGGCGGGTTGCACGTAGAGATCCTCCAGATAGATTCCGTTGACTCCGTCCCACGTGGAGAAGTTCAGGAACCACAACGCGCATCCCACCACCGTCCCCTCGTGCTCGGCGACGTGTGCGAACACCGACGGCTGCGCTCCGAACAGAGCGGCGCGAAGCTGCTCGTCTCGAACGGTGCACAGCGAGGACGACTTCTCGTAGGCGGCGAGTTCGTGCACGAGAGCGGTGACGGCGGGAACATCGGCCTCGGTGGCGCGGCGAATCATCCTGGGTTTCCTTTCGGTGCCGTGGCGGCGGTGAGGATCGACGGGTGCACGTTGTGCGCGACGAGCTGGCGGAACGAATGCTCGAAGCCGAGCAACGAGTACGCGGCGGGCGAGAGGGCGAAGCGTTTGCCCTCGGTGATGGGGGCCTCGGTCCAGCCGGCGATCAGTGCGCGCGAGAAGTGGCCGTGACCGACCAACACGACGTCGCGGCCGCTCAACAGCGGCAGGACGACCGAGAGCACCATGTCGACGCGTACGGCGATGTCACCGATGGACTCACCACCCGGACATGGATGCGTCCAGACGGTCCAGTGCGGCACAGTTTCGTGGATCTGCGTCGACGTGATGCCTTCGTATTCTCCGTAGTCCCACTCCGACAACGCATCCCACTCCCGATCGACCTCCAGGCCTGCGAGCTCGGCGGTTCGACGTGCGCGCTCTCGCGGGCTCGTGATCACCAGAGGATCGCGCAGGTTCAGTAATCGGAGCAGCGATCCGGCCTCGACGGCCTGTTGCTCGCCGACGCTGGTGAGGGGGACGTCGGTGTTACCGGTGTGCTTGCCGGCCAGAGCCCATTCGGTCTCGCCGTGCCGGAGTAGAACGACTCTGCCTGCCTCGACGCCGCCGTGTGTGGTCATGGAACGATCATGCCTGCCCGCGTGATGTGGCCCTTGTCATAGTCGACCTGCGGATGTGTCCGATTTGTCGATTGAGTACAGACCTACCGGCCGGTTACTCTCGTTCCGAATCGTCACTGCCATGGGCGACGCAGCTCTGTCCGTCGTGCCGCACAGCTCCTTCTCATCGACTTGGAGAACCATGACCGACCTGCAGAAGCCCGCGTCGCCCGATTCTCCGGAGAAGCTCGACGGCGCGTTGCTGAAGATCGCCGGGGTCGTCGTGCTCGGGGCCATCATGTCGATACTCGACGTCACCGTCGTCAGCGTCGCGCTCCGGACCTTCACCGACGTCTTCGAGACCACCTACGCCAATGCCGCGTGGACGATGACGGGCTACACGCTCGCCCTGGCCACCGTCATACCGCTGACGGGGTGGGCTGCCGATCGGTTCGGAACCAAGCGCCTCTACATCACGGCGCTGGTGCTGTTCGTCCTCGGTTCGGTGCTGTGCAGCTTCGCGTGGGACATCACCTCGCTCATCGTCTTCCGAGTGCTGCAGGGCCTCGGCGGAGGCATGCTGATGCCACTGGGCATGACGATCATGACGCGCGCCGCAGGCCCGGAGCGGATCGGGCGCGTGATGGCCGTGCTCGGTGTCCCGATGCTCATCGGGCCCATCGCGGGGCCGATCCTCGGAGGCTGGCTCATCGAGGCGGCGAGTTGGCACTGGATCTTCCTCATCAATCTGCCGATCGGCATCCTCGCTCTGATCGCGGCCGTGCTGATCTTCCCCAAGGACAACCCGACTCCGTCCGAGTCCTTCGATTTCCGCGGCATGCTGATGCTCTCGCCCGGCCTCGCACTGTTCCTCTACGGCGCGTCCTCGGTCGTCGAAACCGAAACCGTTCTCGCGGTGAAGGTACTGGCCCCGGTCATCGTCGGACTCGTGTTGATCGTTCTGT
>NZ_LVCU01000031.1:0-1537 GCF_001647185.1 Rhodococcus sp. EPR-147 | reverse complement strand
ACGCTCTTCATGGTCGCCTTCATGGGCGCGGGTCTGCTGTTCCCGAGCTATTTCCTGCTTCGTGGAGAAACGACGTTGACTGCCGGGCTGCTGCTCGCACCACAGGGCATCGGCGCGATGATCGCGATGCCGATCGCCGGAGTGATCGCCGACAAGTTCGGTCCCGGCAGGATCGTGCTGGTGGGGATGGTGCTCATCACCGCAGGGATGGCGGTGTTCACTCGGGTCGGCACCGACACCTCGTACACCTTGCTGATCGGTGCACTGTTCGTCATGGGACTCGGACTCGGTTCGACGATGATGCCGATCATGACGGCTGCGCTGCAGACGTTGACCGACGAGACGGTTGCGCGCGGCTCGACGTTGATGAACATCGTCCAGCAAGCGGCCGGGTCGATAGGTACCGCACTGATGTCGGTGGTGCTGACCGCTCAGCAGAAGCCCGCACTGACCGCAACCAGCCAGATCGAGGCCTTCGACATCTCGGCCAGGGCCTTCGGGACCACCTTCATGGTCGCGTTGGTACTGATCGTCGTCACGTTCGTTCCCGCCTTCTTCCTGCCCCGGACGAAGCACGTGACCGAGCGGTCCGCGGCACCGATCTCGCTGCACTGACGCGCCCGAGAGATGCCGAACCCTCGCTCATCGGCTCGATGTAAGCAAGGATCAGGGCCGTGACGACAATTCTCGCGGTTGCGAATCAGAAGGGCGGCGTCGCCAAGACCACCACGGTGGCTTCGCTCGCGGCGGCGCTGCATGCTCTCGATCGACGAGTCCTGGTGGTCGACCTCGACCCGCAGGGCTGTCTGACGTTCTCTCTCGGACACAATCCCGACAAGCTCGATTCCTCGGTGCACGAGGTGCTGACCGGGGATGCGAAGGTCGAGGACGTGCTGATCGAGACTGCGGAAGGAATCGTTCTGCTTCCGGCGACGATCGATCTCGCAGGTGCGGAAGCCCTGCTGCTGATGCGCGCGGGTCGTGAGTTCGCGCTCAAGCGTGCACTCGCGCCGATCCTCGAGGACTTCGATGTCGTCGTCATCGATTGTCCGCCGTCGTTGGGGGTGCTGACCCTCAACGGCCTCACCGCCGCACAGTCGGTGCTCGTGCCCCTGCAGTGCGAGACTCTCGCTCATCGCGGGGTCGGGCAGTTGTTGCGAACGGTGTCCGAGGTGCAACAGATCACCAACCCCGATCTGACGCTGCTCGGTGCCCTTCCCACACTGTTCGACGCCCGCACCACGCACAGCAGGGATGTGCTCGGCGACGTCTCGGACCGCTACTCGTTGCCGGTTCTAGCACCGCCGATTCCGCGGACCGTACGCTTCGCCGAGGCCAGTGCCTCGGGCGCGACGGTACTCTCGGGACGAAAGAACAAGGGCGCACAGGCCTATCGAGAACTTGCCGAGAATCTGCTGGCGTACTGGGACGGTCAAGCCGATCTGAAGACCTATGATCCGGCGGAGTAGAACGAAGCCCGTGCCGGCGGGTCAGCCGAGAGCGACCACGTCGGAACCGCGTTGCTCGACGACCACAT
>NZ_LVCU01000030.1:0-2273 GCF_001647185.1 Rhodococcus sp. EPR-147 | reverse complement strand
ATACGAGAAGGTCGACGTGCTGGTGTCGCCGACGACCCCGACGACGGCATTCCCGTTGGGGGACAAGGTCGGCGACCCGATGGCGATGTACCTCAACGACCTCTGCACGCTGCCGACCAACCTTGCCGGTCACTGCGCGATGTCGGTTCCGTCGGGTCTTGCCACCGAGGACGGACTACCCGTGGGTCTGCAGATCATGGCTCCGGCGTTCGCGGACGAGCGGCTCTACCGCGTCGGTGCCGCATACGAGGCCGCTCGCGGCGATCTGAGGTAGTTCGAGGTGCTGCATCGGTGGGCTGCCGATCTGGCTCATCTGCCCTTGCTCTCCGGTGCAGTGCCCGTGCTCGCGTCGACGGCGGCCGTTGTCGTGACGTCGGTCCTGGCCGTCGCTGTCGTCCTGCGGGTCCGGCGAGGCCGCGCACTGGGAGCGGTGTTCGGCCCGCTGAGCGCTCTCGGTCTCGTGGCGTCGCTTCTGTTGGCGGCGACGGTGCTCACCAATCTGACCGTCACTCGATACCCGACGGTGGCCGTGGCGCTGGGCCACCGTCCGGCCGTGACCGAGGGCACCGGAAGGTTGGTCGATGTGGACGTGCCCGGCACTGTGTCGCACTTCGCCGCGCGGCCCGCCACCGTCTACGTTCCGGCGTCGTACGACGCCGGAGCGAGCGATCTACCGGTGCTGGTGCTGCTCACCGGCCAACCCGGCCACGTCGTCGACTGGATCGAGGGTGGTCGTCTGGCGCAGACGATGGACGCCTTCGCGGCGCGGCACGGCGGTGCGGCTCCGATCGTCGTGGTGGCCGACGGTCTGGGTGACACCGAGGCGAATCCGATGTGCATGGATTCGAATCTCGGAAATGCCGCGACGTACTTGTCGGTCGATGTGCCGCACTGGATTCGGTCGAATTTTCGGGTGTCCTCGGATCCGAGGGCCTGGGCGGTCGGCGGGTATTCCTACGGGGGAACGTGCGCGCTGCAGCTGGCGGTGACAGCACCGTCGGTGTACCCCACCTTTCTCGACATCTCGGGTGAGGACGAGCAACGTCGGGGCACGAGAAGCGAGTCCGTTGCAGCGGCATACGGCACGGACACCCCGGCGAACGAGGCGCGGTTCGAGCGCATGACGCCGCTGAACATACTCTCGCGCACCAGCTTTCCCGATTCGGCCGGTGCCTTCGTCGTGGGAGCCGACGACGAAGAGTTCCGGCCGCAGACCGAGCGAACATACAGGGCCGCAGAGTCCGCGGGTCTCGACGTGCACTACAGCGAGCTGCCCGGCGGGCATTCGATGCAGGTCTGGGCCCCGGCGCTGGAACAGGAGATGGACTGGCTCGGCGAGCGTGTGGGTCTGCTCGACTGACGCACGGCCTCGCCTCGACGAAGTGAGCACCGAACGGTACCGACGCGCGCAGCATCCCACGCCCGATTAGGCTGACGTCCGTCACCGGGTCCGCTTCACGGACCTGCGAGCAGAGAGGCGAAAATCGATGCGCATCGGAGTTCTGACCGGAGGCGGCGATTGCCCAGGGCTCAATGCGGTGATCCGCGCAGTCGTACGCACCGCGGACGCCCGGTACGGCTCCACCGTCGTCGGTTTCCAGGACGGATGGCGAGGTCTTCTCGAAGACCGTCGAGTGCAACTGCGGAACGACGACCGCAACGACCGGTTGCTCACCAAGGGCGGCACGATGCTCGGCACCGCCCGCACCAATCCGGATGTGTTGCGCGCCGGACTCGATCGGGTCAAGCAGACTCTCGAGGACAACGGCATCGACGTGTTGATCCCGATCGGCGGCGAAGGAACACTCACCGCTGCCGCGTGGTTGTCGGAAGAGGGTGTGCCGGTGGTCGGCGTGCCCAAGACGATCGACAACGACATCGATTGCACCGACGTCACATTCGGCTTCGACACGGCTCTGACCATCGCCACCGATGCGATCGACCGACTGCACAGCACCGCAGAATCCCATCAGCGCGTGATGCTCGTCGAGGTGATGGGTCGCCACGCCGGGTGGATCGCTCTGCACGCCGGCCTGGCGTCCGGTTCGCACATGACGCTCATTCCCGAGCAGCCGTTCGACGTCGAAGAGGTGTGCACGTTGGTGCGCAAGCGTTTTCAGCGCGGAGACTCGCACTTCATCTGTGTCGTCGCCGAGGGGGCCAAGCCGATCGAGGGCTCGATGCAGCTTCTCGACGGCGGAATCGACGAGTTCGGCCACGTTCGATTCACCGGAGTTGCCCACCAGCTCGGCGTCGAGATCGAGCGCCGTATC
>NZ_LVCU01000029.1:0-509 GCF_001647185.1 Rhodococcus sp. EPR-147 | reverse complement strand
GGTGGTCGCTCGGCTCGCGTCGTCCAATATCTCAACCGCGTGGGCTACGACGCGATCAACGTCGACGGTGGGATGCTTGCCTGGCAGGCCGCTGGTCGACCGATCCAGAGCGACGACGACGCCCACGAAGCGAGAATCATCTAGATGTCGGCACCGCAGGGGCGCGCTCAGGCGTTCCAGGTCTGTGCCCGCTGCAGCACCCGTTGGGCTGTCGGCGCACGGCCGGGCACCTGGTGCCCCCGCTGCCATGGCGTGCTGCTCTCGCCGGTGTCCACCAGGGCACCCGCGCAGGGTGCCCGAAACTTCCGATGGGTAGCCCGACCGGCGACCTCGTCGACCAAAGCCGCACGCCGCGGCCGATCCGCAGCACCGACCCCGACGCCGCACTACGCCTCGACGCCCACCTGGGGATTGCGCGACATCCCGCGCGATCCCGAGGCCGATCGCCGCGTAGGTCGCGTCGAGCGGTACGCCGCGAACGCGCAGAACCTGGTCCTCGTCACCGCGAT
>NZ_LVCU01000028.1:0-2960 GCF_001647185.1 Rhodococcus sp. EPR-147 | reverse complement strand
CGCCGTATCCGACGCGTTGGTGTATTTCGCCCAGGTCGGCGCGCTCGTCATCGGTCTGGCCGCGCTGATCACTTCGTCCTGCTGGCTGATCGACCAGCGCAGACTCGCCTTCACTGCCGCCGGCTCCACCGACCCGCGATCGGTGCGCCCGATGCTGCTGTTGTCGATGCTGCCTCTTGTCCGCATCGTGATGCCGGGGGTCTACCTCACCGAGGTGGTCCGTCTCCGCGGCGGTGCCGATGCCGACGTGCACCGCGAGCTGACACTGGTTCGGATCTGGTGGGCGGTCTGGGCAGCGAGCAACGCGCTGGTCATCGTCCAATTGCTGTGGAACCTGCGCGATTCACTTCAGGCCCGCGCCGACGGAGTTCTGCTGTCGGCAGTCGTGGCCTTGGTGGCCGCGGTCTCGGCCGTGCTGACCCTGGCCGTGATGCGCCGACTCGAAGGCCGCACACTGCGCGGCTCCGCGATGTCGCGTCCGACCCGCTGGGTGATCGCCACCGGCACCGCGTCGAAGTCGAATCAGCCCGAGCAAAACCAGCCCGAACACGAATCCGAGACGGTGACGGCGTCGTGAGTCCCGATCGCCGTGGGCCACTGGTCGTCGCGCATCGAGGTGCGTCGGCGGCGAAGAAGGAGCACACTCTCGCGGCCTACGACCTCGCGCTGCGCGAGGGAGCGGACGGCGTCGAATGCGATGTGCGGCTCACCAGGGACGGCCACATCGTGTGCGTGCACGATCGCCGCGTCGATCGCACCTCGAACGGCACCGGCATCGTCAGCGAGATGGACTTCGCCGATCTGGCCCGACTGAACTACGGCGACGACGACGAACCCGCCGAACTCCTGACGTTGCACGACCTCATTGCTCTCGTCCTGGACTGGACCAGCAAGCCGGTCAAACTCTTCATCGAAACCAAGCATCCCGTGCGATACGGCTCGCTGATCGAAAGCACGGTGCTTGCCGAGCTGCACAAGTTCGGCATCGGCGCGCCCGCGTCGGCCGACCACTCGCGGGCGGTCATCATGTCGTTCGCGCCCTCGGCCGTCTGGCGCGTACGACGGTCGGCTCCGATGCTTCCGACGGTGCTCCTCGGCGACAGCTCGCACTACCTCGGTGGGGGAGCGGCGACGACCGTCGGGGCCACCGCAGTCGGCCCGTCGATTCGCGCGCTGCGCGAGCACCCGGCCATCATCGACCGCGCAGCCGCGTCCGGCCGGGCCAGCTACGTGTGGACCGTCGACGAGAAAGAGGACGTGGACCTGTGCCGCGAGCTCGGCGTCGGGTGGATCGCCACCAACCACCCCGGCCGAACGCGAGCCTGGCTCGAATCGAAGAACGTGTAGGTTTTCGGGCGTGGGTAAGAGCAAAAGAAACAGTGGACCGAAGCAGGACAGCAACCGAGCAGCGAAGCTCGCGCAGCGAGAAGCGGAACGCGCGAGCATCGAATCGGCGTCGGCTCGCCCGTTCGAAGGCCTCGCCGCCGAATGCGACCTGGTAGCGCTGCGCGAGTTCGTCCCGTCGGCGACGGCCACCGCGCCGATCACCGTGGACGGTCGCACCATCACGCTGGCCACGGTGCTACCCGGTGCCGTCGCGGCACTGGTGCGCGAAGATGCCGATACCGTCGAGGGATTCGTCGGCCTTCAGGTGCAGAATCAGTCGAAAGATGTTGCGGCAGATATCAGTAGCGCGCTCGGCTGGGCGTCCACCGCGTCCGCGGGCGAGTCGCTCGAAGCCGCGAAGATCACCGACAGCACGCCCGCGTTGACCGAGGTGCTCGACGCCTCCGCGCTGCTCGAGATCACCGTTCATCAGGACTTCAACTGGTGGATTCCCGAAAGTGCCACTCCCGCAGCCGATGTGACTGCAACCGTGGAACGTGCGAACCAGGCGATCATGCCCTCGGCGCGGATCGAGGCCGACGGCGTCGTCGCGGCCTGGTGGGTGGATGCAGGCGACAAGGCACACATCCGGTGGGTTCGTCCGGAGAACGAAGACGACGTGATGCTCGCGTTGGCTCGCCTGCATGCGGCGGGCGATCTGAACCTGGGTGAAGGTTCGCGCTACGCCGGTTCGTTCCGCACGCACGGGCTGCTGGTGCCGGTGTTCGATCTCGATCCCGAGATGCACCCCACCGAATGGGCAAAGCCGACAAAGGAATTCGGCGAGAAACTGAGCGAGGCACTGGCTGTCGACGCTCCGCTCACGGCGGCTCAGTTGCGTTCGCGCGACGGCCTACGCGGCCGCCAGGTCACTCTGCGCTAGAACGCACTCTGCGCTAGAACGCGAAACGGGTGGCCGCTCGAACAAGGAATCCTCGTTCGAGTGGCCACCCGTATGAGCGCGTCATCCGCGCAGAGTTGCGGTGCGAATCTACAGCGATCCGCCGGCGACGGTCGGTGCGCCCGAGTCGGCGGTCACGCTGGTGTTCATCTCACGGGCGACGAACTGCTCGAGGTCGAACAGGTTGTGGCCCGCACGATCGGCGATGTTGAGCAGCGTCTTCATGCTGGCAACTTCCTCGACCTGCTCCTTGAGGAACCACTGCATGAACTGCTCGCCGAGGTAGTCGCCCTCTTCGCGTGCGGTGCTCGCCAGAGCGATGATCTGCTCGGTGACGGTCTCCTCCTGTGCCAGCGCCAGGGCGATGGCCTCACGCGGATCGGTGAAGACGGACTTCGACGCGTCGACGCCGGTCAGCTCGACGGTGATGTCGCGATCGAGGAAGTACTGCACGATCATCATCGCGTGGTTGCGCTCTTCGACCGACTGCGCATAGAAGTGCTTGGCCAGCTGCGGCAGATCGACATTCGCGAAGTAGACCGCGGTGGCGATGTACTGCTGCGAGGCGTTGAACTCGTTGCGAATCTGGTCGCGGAGAAGTGCGTGGAACTTGGTGTGGCTGGTTTCTTTGATGTCTACGCTCATGCTCAGGACGATATGCCTGGTCAGAGGC
>NZ_LVCU01000027.1:0-1948 GCF_001647185.1 Rhodococcus sp. EPR-147 | reverse complement strand
CTCTTCCGGCTTCTTTGGGGGCATTGGTGGCGCGGATCACCGTGGAACCGATCTCGCGAGCGACGTACTGCTCGATGTCGAACAGGTTCGATCCGGCTCGGCGGACGATGTTGAGCAGGCTCTGCATCGCCGCCACCTCCTCGACCTGCTCGGTGAGGAACCAGTGGGTGAACTGCTCGCCGATGTAGTCGCCCTCGGCCCGGGCAGCACGCGCCAACGCGCTGATCTGCTCGGTCACCGTCGACTCCTGGGCCAACGCCAGTTCCACCGGTTCGACGACCGACTGGAATCCCGTCACCACGTCGTCGATGCCCGACGCATCGACTTCGAGCCGATTGTCGATGAGGAAGCGGATCATCATCATGGCGTGCCGACGCTTTTCGGCGGACTGAGCGTAGAAACGCGTGGCCAGCTGTGGCAGGTCGTTGCGGTCGAACCACACCGCGATCGCGACGTACTGCTGCGAAGCAGTGAACTCGTGCCGCACCTGGGCGCGCAGCAGATCGTGGAACGACGTACCGGGTGTTGCGGCGGGCTGGGCAGACGGCGATGTCATGGTCCACAACTTACATTCAGGGTCGTCAGGGCCCGCCGGTCAGCAGTTCCGGAGGTATTTCGCGATCCTGCGCGATGGCGTCGAAGAACGCGGGAGCGCGAGTGTCGTCCCACAGCAATACGTTTCCGACGTCGGAGTCCTGGAATCCGCCGACGGGGACCGTCGTGGTCACCGGACCGCTGCGCATCGCCCAGGCGAGTGCGGCGAGGTTCCAGATGTGATCTCCCTCGTCGACGCTCAACGACGACGCGGTATCGGACACCAACGGCCACAACTTGAACGGGTTGAGGAAAGTCGAAGCGCTGGTTGCCTTTTCCAAGAGGGCGGACATGAACGCCCGCTGATTGTTCATCCGGTCGATATCGGCCAGTGCCGTCGCGCGGGATCGCACGAATCCGAGCGCCTCGGCTCCCGTGAGATCCTGGCAGCCGGCGGCGATGTTGATGCCCGCCAACGGATCGTCGATCGCATTCTGCACGCATACGTTGACTCCACCGACCGCGTCGACGATCCCGGCGAAGCCGCCGAATCCGATCTCGGCGTAGTGATCGATGTGCACACCGGTTGCACCCTCGACCGTCTGGACCAGCAGTGGCGGCCCGCCGAATGCGAAGGCCGCGTTGAGCTTGTCCTGGCCGTTGCCCGGAATCGACACGTACGAATCGCGCGGCAGGCTGACCATCGTCGGCGCGCCGCTGCCCTCGGGGATGTGGATGAGAATGATCGTGTCGGTGCGGCTCGGGCCCACCTCGCCGCCGGTTGCGAGCGCGGCTTCCTGCTCCGGCGTCAGGCCCGCTCGCGAATCCGACCCGACGAGAAGCCAGTTGGTGCCGGGGGTGTCGCCGATGCGCCCGGGATACGAGGTGAGGGCGTCCACGCGCGTCAACGAGCTGTCGACGTAGTAGACGACGCCGCCGATTCCCAGCACCAGGACCAGCAACACGATCAGGAAGCGTCGACCCCAGCGTCTGCGCTTCCGCGGCTTCGCGACCTTCGGCGGCCGAGAGTCACGTTGCGGCCGAACGGGTTCGGGTCGACGCAGAGCCCGCTGCGCCGGTGCTGCCGGTTGCCTGCGCTCCTCGGTGAACGGCTCCGGTTGCTGCCGCGGGGCGTACCCGGTGCGGCCCGGTGGATCGTCCTGGGAACGCGAGTACTGACGCGTCGATTCGGATGGCGTGGGTGTGTCGGACTTCGCCGATCCGGGTTCGGGAGCCTGCGACCACGCCTGCTGTGCGGCGGCCGAGCGCGCCGGACCGGCAGTGGGCCTGCCGTCGCGGCGGATGAACTCGGTGCCCTCCGGCGGCGGACCCTGTGGGCGGGGACGGTGCTGTGCCGGACGCTCGGGCGGAGGTCCCTGACGGCGCGGGGGCCCGGGGTCGTACTGACGCGGGC
>NZ_LVCU01000026.1:0-2954 GCF_001647185.1 Rhodococcus sp. EPR-147 | reverse complement strand
GTCGCGATTGGCTCGGCGGTTGCGGGCCTCGTGGTTGCTGGCCGGGCGGTGGTCGACGAGGCGGTGGTTGAGAAGGCGGTGGCTGGCGCGGCGGTTGGCCCCCGGTCGGGCGCGGTGCGGGTCCCGGCGCTGGGTCCGGTCGACTGTGACGACTCCGTTCTGATCGGTCGGGCGGCGTTCGCCGTTCCGGCGCGCCGTGCCGTCCGTAGCGATCGTCGTCGTTCACGGGTCGACTGTAACCGTCGCCACGGAAACACCCGGGTTCCTCGCGTGCCGATTCACGGGAGCCACGACAGATGTTCGCGCAGGAGGGCGTACCCGACGAAGGCCACGATGTCGATCAGAGCGTGTGCGATCAGCAGTGGCCACAGTCTGCCGGTGCGCTGCCAGTAGCGGCCGAACACCAGACCCATGAGGAAGTTTCCGACCCCACCGCCCACGCCCTGGTAGAAGTGATAGCTGCCGCGCAGCAGCGACGAGCACAGCAGGGACGCGTTCTCGCTCAGTCCGAGTCTGCGTAGGCGAGAGATCAGGTACGCCACGACGATGATCTCCTCGGCACCGGAGTTGGCCAGCGCGTACAGAATCAGTGCCGGGACGCGCCACCAGTGGTCGTCGAGGGCGCTGGGAACGACGTTGAGGTTGAATCCGAGGGCGTTGCCCACGAGGTACAGCGCCAGGCCGGGCAGCCCGATCAGTGCGGCCAATCCGACGCCGTGACCGAGGTCGATCTTCAGCCGCGGCCGGGCCAGCCCGATCGCGCGGGGTGCCAGATCTGCTCGCCACAGCAGGTACAACCCCAGTGCGCCCCAGGCGCACAGACGCAGGATGCTCAGCAGCTGGAACAGCAGATCGATCAGGCTGAAACTCGACCGCGACGAGTTCAGCGCCACGGTCTGATCGGACAGGGCAGCGGTCTGCAGCGCGTCCTCGACGAGCGAGAGGATGCTGCTCATACCGCTCAGCCCGAACGTGACCAGCAGGACGATCGCGATCTCGACCTTGATCGTGGTGCGTTCGCGGGCATCGGGCGGTGGAGCCGTGCTCGCGGGCGGCGGTGGCGTCAACCAGCTCTTGAAGTCGATCACCGCACGAGTCTGCCCTGTTTCTCCGAACGTGCGTCAGCCGCGGGCGCGTAGTCCGTTCAGAAACGGGCAACCGGCGAGCACGCGCAGCGCGCGACTGAGCGAGAGGACGTCCTCGACGGGCTCGGCGAACCCCAGCCGGACGTCGTTGTCGCCGCATTCGCCTTCGATCCGCAGCCGAATGCCGTAGCGATCGATGCCGAGCGGCCGGATTCGGCCCTGCCGGAGCGACGGCGGGAGGCGTCGGGCCAATTGGGCGAGCAGGTCCGGGTGGTCGGAGTCGAGGTGCTCGAGCCAGCTGGTCTCCATCTCCCAGAAGGGATCGGGTTCGGCTGCCAGCAGCGTGTCGACGTCGACGGGCTCGGCTCCGGTGCTGTCGGCGGCCACGGCGGAGGTGACGATCAGCCGCATCAGCGAGGTGGTGTGCCCGACGTCGAGGAGAGCGGGATGCGGATGTTCGGCGGCCACCGCTCCGGCCATCGGGCGCATCAGCGAGTCCGGGACCGGGCGTAGATCGCCGCGAAGCCACACCAGCGAACGCACCGGTTCACGCAGCGCGAGCGGCGCGTGATCGGTGAGTTCGAGGACGGCGGGGATGCCGGCACGGGAGGACTGCCAGGTGTGCGCGTCGTCGAGGGAGTCGGTGGGGACGGCCAGGATCATCTCGCCGTTGGGTCGCAGATGATGCAGGGACGTGATCACCGGGTCGCTGCCGTCGATGGCCAGGGCGGCGCCCTCGGCGCGCATGCAGGCACTGCGTACACGTTCGGCAGTGGTCGGTCCGGTGGTGGTGGTTGCGCCGAGCATGGGCTCCTCCGATGCGATCGGTCAGGCGAGTAGGTGAGGCAAACCTAAGTTAGCGTGGTGTGGCGAGGATCGCAAGACCGTCCGCGGGAGTGAAGCCTGCGGAACGACCCAGACCCGGGTCTACCGTGAAGGCGTGCCGATTCCGCTGACCCTCGGTGTGCCCCACCGACCCGACCCGAACGCGCTCGTCCACGAGCTGCTGCAACCGATATGCGCCGACGCATCCTCGCTGGCCGCAGCTCCGCGTGGAGCCGAGTACGGACCGCCCGTCGTCCGGGCATCGACCCTGCTCACGCTGTCCGACTCGGACGACCACGGACGCATCGTGGTGGACCTCGACATCGACCCCGACGAGCTCCGAGCAGGGAGGACCTGCGGTTACGAGGCCGTCCGGTTCGACGTCGACGCCCCGGCCGAGCACCTCGCCGACGCGCTCGGGCTGCGATTGCCCTCGCCGCTGGTCGTCTTCCCGATGTTCGACGCGATCGACGTGGCCGAGACCGCGGAGGCCGTCGTCCTCGCCCACCGGACCCCGGGCATCCGCGTCGGAGACACCCCGCGGCGCATCGCCGACGTACTCGCCGTGGTCTCGCATGCAGATGTGGGCCTCGTCGCCCGCGCCGACTCCGGCGACGAGGTGCTCGCGATCCTCGCCGCGACGGTGGCGTCGCTACGCGGAGACGACATCGCCGCGGCGCTTGCTGCCCCGAACGTCGCCGCACTGCGAGCTCTCATCCCCGAGGCCGCCGAGGCGGTGCGCGAGGTGCTGCTCGGAATCGAGATCGTCGACGCCGCCCGCGCCCGCGCCCGGCTCGTCGACGTCGGTTTGATCGCTTCGTAGGCGTCCACAACGTAACCTCGAGACGTGCCTCGCATCGCTTACTTCGGCCCATCGGGAACGTTCACGGAGATGGCGCTGGCGCAGTTCGAAAAGCTCGGAACCTTCGGCGCGGTCGGTCTGGACGGCGCGGTCGAGCGGGTGTCGGCGTCGAACCCACCCGCTGCGCTCGAGGCCGTGCGATCGGGCGCGGCCGACGCCGCCGTGGTCCCCATCGAAAGCTC
>NZ_LVCU01000025.1:0-3093 GCF_001647185.1 Rhodococcus sp. EPR-147 | reverse complement strand
AGAAGACGTTGCAGCCGGAATGGTCGATGCTGCGGTGTCGACGCGGCTCGCCGGTGAGCGCTTGAAGTTGTCGCAGTTGGCCGACGGGGTCATTGACGTGGAGGGCGCGCGGACTCGTTTCGTGCTGGTGACGGCGCCGCAGTCGGTGCCTGCGCGCACCGGTGCAGACCGAACGTCGGTGGTCCTCGAGCCGCCGAACGATCCGGGCACGCTGCCGGCAGCGTTGGCCGAGTTCGGAATTCGCAACATCGACCTGACCTTCATCGAATCACGGCCCACCCGTTCGCGATTCGGAACGTACAGGTTCTTCATCGACTGCGCCGGGCACATCGACGACCCGCTCGTCGCGGAGATGTTGGCCGCATTCCACCGCAAGATGCCCCTCCGGTTCCTCGGATCCTGGCCCACCGCAACAGGAACGGGCGGTTCGGTGCCGCCGCCGATCGATGAACACGTGCAGTGGGTCGCAGACATTCGTGCCGGACGCGGTGATCTGTGATGGGCAAATTGATTCTGGTTCGGCACGGTCAGACGACAGCGAACGTCGCGAAGATACTGGACACCTCGCCGCCGGGAGCCGAGCTCACCGAGCTGGGGCACCAGCAGGCCGACGCGTATGCGCAGACCTGGATCGGACGCCCGCCCGCGGTGCTGGTGTCCTCGGTTGCGTTGCGTGCCAAGCAGACTGCGGGTTACATCGAACGAGCGACCGGGGTTCCCTTGGTGGTGACCGAGGGAATTCAGGAGACCTTCGCCGGAGATCTGGAGGACCGCGACGATGCGGATGCGCACCGGGAGTTCACCGATATCTTCAGTCGCTGGCACACCGGAGATCTGGCGGCGACCGTGCCCGGCGGCGACAGCGGACATTCGGTGTTGGAGCGGTACGTCCCGGTGCTCGACGGCCTCCGCGCGCAGTATCTGAGTGACGAGACAGCGGGCGACGTCGTTGTCGTCAGTCACGGTGCCGCAATCCGACTGGTTGCGGCGGTACTGGCAGGCGTCGAGGGCACGTTCGCGGCCGACAATCACCTCGACAACACGCACACCGTCGAGCTGCTGCCGTTGCCCGACGGTGGATGGTCCTGCACCAGGTGGGGCACGTTCCTGCCGCCGTTCGAGGGCAAGGGCAGCAACAAGGCGGACAACCCGATCAGCTAGCGCAGATGCTCACCGGCCGATGCGATCAGCTCGGTCAGGGCAGCGGTCACTCTGCGATCCGTCGCCCCGGTCAGTGAGCTCCACGACGTGCCGTCGGCGGCGAGGGTCGAGGTGGCGAGAATGCGCCCGGCTCTGGTGTCGAACAGGGCCACGGGTCTCCCGGCCACGTGACGGGTTCCGTGCCTACGGGCGACGGCGGTGATCTCGGTTCTGCCGGCGCAGGTGGCCATCGCCGACGCCAGAGCCGCGGCGCGCTCGTGCGCTACGCCGATACCGCGCAGCCGAGACGCGGTTGCTCCGACGTCGGTCGGTGCCGCGTCGAGTGCTTCGGCCAGCAGATCGGTTGGCGCGTTGATGCTGCCCGGGTCGAACGACGCGGCCGAGCCGATCGCCGACGCGAGGTCCCGGGCCGGATCACCGTGGACGGCGCGGATGGTGACCACGTCGTCTCGCCGCACCGCCGACACCGCGATCCGATCGTCGGATGCAACGCAGATGCGAATGGTCGGAACGGGCTCTGGGTTCTCGACGTCGAAGACACGAGCCGAGACGTACCAGTGAGGTTGTTCGAGAACCCGCATCCACTGCTCCAGATCCTCGTGGACGCCGCCGTCGGTGATCAGGCGGGCGTTGTTCAGTGCGGTGCGCCCGTGCTCGAGCGCGCGATCTCGGGCACCGACGTCGTCGAAGCGCGGGAACACGTCCAGGACCACGGGTAGTTCGGCGATCGACAGTTCCTCGACGAGGAAGTCCATCTCGTCCACACCGAGTGCGGCGATCGGCAGTGTGTGGCCCACCGGCACGGTTCCCAAGTCGATCAACGGCCGTTCCCGCTGGTGTGGGGCAGGGTCGGATTCGCGCCGATGACGGACGGCGCGACGGTCCGACCGTCCGAGAAGTGCTCGAATTGCTTAAGGTAGTCCGGGGTCTCGTGTTCGTCGTCCTCGGCCTGCCCGCGCGTGCCGGAGGCAGGAGCGCCTGCCGCGCCCGTTCCGCGCTGGGCGAGGCCACCGTCGGCCGAGGCGGGTGCGCCGAACGCGGACGGACCGCTCTGGCCTGCACCGGCCTGCATCGACCCACCACCGGCGGGACCCAACGCGGAACCGGGCATTCCGACGCCACCGCCGATGCCACCGAGCCCGGCTGCTCCACCTGCCCCGCCGCCGAACGACACCGGACACGTGGACGCCGGACCGACAGCGAGAGATGCCGAACCACCGGGTGCGAATCCACCACCGGCCCCTACGCCACCGGACAACGCACTCGACCCGATGGTGGACGCAGCGGTGGCGACGGTCGAGACGCCGGTGCTGGCGATGGAGGTGGCAGCACTACCGATCTGACCGGCCGCCGCTGCCACGCCGGGGTTCTGGGTCGCGGCCATCAATCCGCCGATCGCGGCCTGGACCGGAGACGTCATCAGCGCTCCGTTCGCGAACTTGCCGAGGCCGCTCCCGGAATCGGAGACGATGGCCGGCGGCTGATCGAACGTGGTCTTGACGATGCGGTGCGAGGAGACCAGCTCGAAGCCCTCCATCACCATCGCAGCTCGGATGTCGAGCAGTCGATCGGCCACCTCGGCAGCCTCGTAGCTGCCGTTCATCACGCCGCCCGTCGAGGCGGCGGTGACCTTGGCGGCCTGAACGGCTCCGATTTCCACGAGCGAGGGCATGGTCGCCAACGCGACACCGTACGAGGTTCCTGCGGCCGGGGCCTCGACCGAGAGCGCCGCCGCCTTGACTGCCGTGGCGGCGGTCCAGGTCGCGAAACGGCCGAGCGCAGCCTGAGCCAGCAGTGCCGACTCGCCCTCCCAGCCTGCGGTCAGAGCCGCGGTGACAGCCGCAATGCTCGCCGATGCCTCGGTGAACGCCGCAGCGACCGAACCCCACGCGCCGCCGGCGACGTGCAACGGCACCGGTCCCGGCCCGAGCA
>NZ_LVCU01000024.1:0-2522 GCF_001647185.1 Rhodococcus sp. EPR-147 | reverse complement strand
CGTCGTGTCGTTTCGAGCGTTGTGTCTTGGCGTTGCGGTCGAGTGCGGTGCGTCAGATTCCGGGTAGGCCGGGTAGACCCCCGGCCGTGTCGTCGTCGGTGGCCACGTAGTCCGCAGCCTGTTTCCGCAGTTCCTCGGCCGCTCGGTGCAACTCCGAAATGCCCTGCGCTGCAGCAGGTCCGAAGGTATCGGCCGCGGTGCCGAAGAACCGTTCCGTGAGCAGCGAGACCTCGTCGGTACCGGGCGGCAGTGGCCGCACGGGGATTGCCGTTGCAGTGACAGCAGCCTGCAAGCGAGCGGCGACCGCATCGAGTTCGGAGGCAGCAAGCTGTAGGGCCACCGGATCCACCTTGATGACGGTCATGAGCCACGCTCCCTGATCGAAGAACTTTGCGCTGTCGGTAGGTAAGACGCCGCCGTGTTCGGTTCGGTTCCCTCCGCGCGAGAAAAATTCAGACGAACTTCTGGGCCACCGCGCCGACAGTCCAGACGCCGCCTCGATGGCTGACGGACGTGCGCGTCAGCGGGGAAACGTCGATTCGCCAAAACGAGCGGATCGGGGCGTCCAACACCAGCACCACCACGGCTCGGACGACGGCAGGAGAGGTCACCGCCAGAGTGCGGCCCGGCGTCGATCCAACAGCGCTCAGCCACTTCTCGACGCGAGAGAACAACGCGTCGAGGGATTCTCCGCCCGGAGGAACGAACGCCGGATCGCTCAGCCAGGCCATCGCGTCGGCGTCGGGCAGGTCGGTCATCTCGAGACCGGACCACCGGCCGTAGTCGATGTCGGCCAACGCGGGCTCGACGGAGATCTCTGTTCCGAACACCTGCGCGGTGGAGATCGAGCGGGTTTCCGGGCCGGACAGGACGCGGTCGGCGCGGGGAAGGTCGGTTACCGCCTCGAGATCGCGCAGGCCCGCGTCGTCGAGTGGTTCGTCGCCGGGAAACCGGCCGGTGCGCATGGCGTCGGTTCGCGCGTGAGCGACCAACATCAGTCGGGTCACGGGAGCGGGCACTGCGTCATTGTGGCACCGCAGCTTTGTGGCATCGAGCTGCAGTCGGTCGGGACAGCGATTGACACAGAGTCCGGAGCGATGCCACAGTTCGCTGGTAATACGCGATGTACGCAGGTAATCCGGTGAAAATCCGGAGCGGTTGCGCCACTGTGATCGACGTCGGCGAAATGCCCGAATTCGAGAGTCAGAAAACTCGTTCATCGCATGGCCGTCCCCGTTTTCGAGCGGGGACTACGGGACGCACAATCCCAGGAGGACACCATGGCAATCATTCACGCACCCAGTAATACGACGGAGTCGGCTGCTCTTGCCGTCATCGTCGCCGCAACGATTCTGCTCGCTTTCGTCGTGCTCTACCTCGTCGGTTTCGATCAGGGCGCGATCTCCCGCAGTGGCATGTACATGCACGAGTTGATGCACGACGGCCGCCACCTGCTGGGCCTGCCATGCCACTGACCGACATCCACGGCCCGACGCTGCAGGGCACATACGTCCAACTACTGGTGCGAGGTCTGCTCGCCGGACTTCTCGCAGGCCTGCTCGCCGGAGCAGTCGCCTACGTCGTCGGTGAACCGCACATCGACTCGGCCATCGCCATCGAGGAAGCGGCCGGAGCCGACGCTCATCACGCCGACGCCGATGCGGCCGCGCACTCCCACGGCGAGGACGCACTGGTCAGTCGAGACGGACAACGCGTCGGACTGTTCCTCGCCACCGGACTCGCCGGCCTGGCGCTCGGCGCGATCTTCGCCTCGGCGCTGCACTACGGGCGACGCTTCACCGCACTGCCGGGCTCGATTCTCGCGCTCGTCGGAGCCGGTGCCGGATGGTTGGCCATCGAAGCGGTGCCCTTCTTCAAGTACCCGGCCAACCCACCGGCCGTCGGCGATCCCGAGACCATCACCCAACGCACTTGGCTGTGGTTGGCGTCGGTGATTCTGGGTCTGCTGGCGGTCGCATTGGCCGTCTACGCGGCGAAGGCGGTGGCATCGCAGCATTCGGTGGCGATTCGCGTCGGAGCGCCGTTGCTGGCGTTCCTTGTTGTGGTCGGCATCGGCTACGCGCTGCTGCCCACCGTCAACGAGGTGGGCGCGGACTTCCCGGCAACCCTGCTGTGGGAATTCCGACTGTCGTCCCTGGCCACCCAGGCAACCCTGTGGCTGGCCTTGGGATTGGGATTCGCATTCCTCACCGATCGCGCTGCTCGATCCACTCGCCGAGAGACAGTCGCGGCGTAGCCCGGCGTTCGCTTCGGCCCCCACGTTGGGATGAATGCGCAATTCAGGCCATCTGAGTGACTGAAACCCACATTCATCCCAACCTGGGGGTGCGTTCGGGGTGAGCGGGCGGGCGACGAGTGAGTGCTGTCAGCCGAATCCGAGTTGATGCAGTCGCTCGTCGTCGATGCCGAAGTGATGTCCGATTTCGTGGGCGACGGTGATCGCAATTTCCCGTCGCGCCTCGTTTTCGTCGTCGACCATCTCGAGGATCGGTTTGCGGTAG
>NZ_LVCU01000023.1:0-3337 GCF_001647185.1 Rhodococcus sp. EPR-147 | reverse complement strand
CTTCCTCGACGAGAACGACCACGTTGTTCATGAAGTCGGTGAGCTCACGCGGCAGAGTGTCGAGGGCGTCGGACACTGCTTCCTCGAAGTCGACGCGCGTCATGTGCGTGGGAATGTCACCCTCCGGTGGTGATCGGTGCGGCACCGGGCAGCGGTGTCGGCAGTGCGCGGCCGTCGGGAGCGGAGGGCGGCGGGACGGGGGCTGCACCGTTGATGAGGATGTCGCCCTTGGCGGTGCCGACGATGGTCGCGAAACCGCCGGAATCGAGTTCGGCACCCACCGAGCACGTCACCTGGCGACTTCCGGCCAGCCAGCTCGCGACGTCGATGGTGTCCCAGAACAGGGTCAGCGTCTTGTCGCGCAACGCGGTGTCCGAGCCGAGGTAACCGTTGACCGCGTCGGTGCACGTCCGCTCGAGGTACGCATCCTGGTCGCCCTCGGACGGGTGCCCGCCGGGGAACTGCTGCGTCAGGTTGATCACCGACGCCACCTCGTACGCGTGCGGAGCGGCGCAGTCCACCGGATCGGCCGGCACGTTCTGGTTGATGCCGATGCAGGTTCCGGTAGGCCAGACCTTCGACTGGTCCTGATCGAGAATCGACCCGGTCATCTCCATCAACGCGCCGGTGTTCGACGGCATCTGCACACCGCAGCGCAGCGTCCGCTCACCCTTGGCCCATCCGGCCTGGCTGGGGAACATCAGCCCGACGCCGAAGCGTCCGTTCGGATCGAATTCGGCACCGACGTAGTCGTCGACGGCGGCCGCGCAGTGTTCGTCGCGCAACTCGCTGAACCGGATGGAACCGGGATACGCCGCGGCAGGGCCGAACTCGACGCCGGGGTAGACGCTCATGTCGATGTCACGAGCCACCTCGAAGCGATGGGGATCGGCGCACGAGACCTCGGCGAGGTCCTGCCGATCGGTCTCGGGATCGTCGGTGGGCGTCCACTGCAGGCAGGCACCAGGGTCGGCGGCACCGAAGGAGGACGCCGAAACGGGCCCGTCGGTCGCAGGCCCACTGGCCGTCGCGTGGGTGGTGATCTTCTCGGGTGTCGAGAACCCGTCGGAGAGAAAAACCGTCGCCCCGGCGGCCAGCACCGCACCGACCGCAACCATGGCGAGTCCACGTCGAGCTGTGGTTGCAGACAGTGTTCGCCGAGACTTCTCGCTCGTCGGGGGGTCTGTTTCGTATCCGGACATCGCCCTCCATCATGCCCGAGTATGTTCGGTCCTCATGAGCGACCCAACGGGTGACGACGACCTCAGCGAGCTCGCCGGCCGACTGTTCGCGATGGCCCGCACCGGTGACGGCGCCGCTCTGGCGAGTTACGTGGACGCGGGCGTCCCGGTGAATCTGCACAACGAATCAGGCGACACGCTGGTCATGCTCGCCGCGTATCACGGGCACGCCGACGCCGTGCGTGCGCTGGTCGAGCGTGGTGCCGATGTGAACAAGCCCAACGACAAAGGGCAGACCCCACTCGCGGGCGCGGTCTTCAAAGGTGAGGACGAGGTGGTGCGCGTGCTCGTCGACGGTGGAGCCGATCCGCACGGCGGCCACCCGTCGGCCATCGATGCCGCCACGATGTTCGGACGCGAGGACTATCTGGGGTTGCTCGGCAAGTAAGGTTCGTTCTCGTGATCGACCTGAAATTCCTTCGCGAGAATCCCGACGCAGTGCGCGCCTCGCAGCGCACCCGAGGCGAGGACCCCGCTCTCGTCGACGCACTTCTGGGTGCCGACGCATCCCGCCGGGCCGCGGTGCTTGCCGGCGATCAGCTGCGTGCCGAGCAGAAGGCGCTGGGAAAGCAGGTCGGTAAGGCCTCCGCCGAGGACCGTCCGGCTCTGCTCGCCGGGGCATCGGAACTCGCCGCCAAGGTCAAGGCCGCCCAGGCCGCCGAAGCCGAGGCCGACGCAGCCCTCGACGCGGCCCACCGCGCGATCTCCAACATCGTTCAGGACGGCACGCCCGCAGGCGGCGAGGACGACTTCGTGCTGCTCGAGACCGTCGGGCAGATCCCGGAGTTCGACTTCGAGCCGAAAGATCACCTCGAGCTGGGTGAGTCGCTGAAGTTGATCGACATGGAACGCGGAGCCAAGGTCTCGGGCTCGCGCTTCTACTTCATGACCGGCTACGGCGCATTGCTGCAGCAGGGATTGCTCCAGCTCGCTGCCCAGAAGGCCGTCAAGAACGGCTTCACGATGATGATTCCGCCGGTGCTGGTTCGCCCGGAGATCATGTCGGGAACCGGATTCCTCGGCGCGCACGCAGACGAGATCTATCGCCTCGAAGCCGACGACCTCTACCTCGTCGGAACCTCGGAAGTCGCTCTCGCGGGCTACCACTCGGGCGAGATAATCGACCTCGCCGACGGCCCGAAGCGCTACGCCGGTTGGTCGTCGTGCTTCCGCCGCGAAGCGGGCAGTTACGGCAAGGACACCCGCGGCATCATCCGAGTCCACCAGTTCGACAAGATCGAGATGTTCTCCTACATCAAGCCCGAGGATGCAGCGGCCGAACACCAGAAGCTGCTGGAGTACGAGAAGGAAATGCTCGCCGCAGTCGAGTTGCCCTATCGGGTCATCGACACCGCAGGCGGCGACCTCGGCTCCTCGGCCGCCCGCAAATTCGACTGCGAGGCTTGGGTTCCCACCCAGAAGGCCTACCGTGAGCTGACCTCGACCTCGAACTGCACGACGTTCCAGGCCCGACGCCTCGGCGTGCGGTACCGCGACGAGAACGGCAAGCCCCAGACCGCAGCGACGCTCAACGGCACCCTCGCCACGACCCGCTGGATCGTCGCGATCCTCGAGAACCACCAGCAGGCCGACGGCACCGTCCGCGTCCCGGAAGCCTTGGTGCCTTTCGTCGGAACGGATGTCTTGAAGTAGAACCGGTCAGGCGATGTCGCCGATGCAGTAACCCTCGCCGCCGACGGCCAGCACGAACGTGCGGTTCTGGTACGCCCCGGACGCGTCGATGATGTCTGCGTTGACCTGGGTGTAGATGCCGTTCTGCCCGGTGACGAACACGCTGTCGGGATCGAACGAGGTGATGCCGGGCAGGATGTTCGGATTCTGCACCAGCGGAGGGGCAGTGGGAACGCCGGTGCCGAGGGCATCCCAGGTCTGACGGCCGTCGCACACGAGTGGGTAAGTCTCTTCCACGTCGCTGGGGTTCACCGGAATCCCGGCCAGACGCCCCAGGTAGCGATCGACGGTGTAGACGGCGTCGGCCGCGTCGAACACGGGGGCGGTGCCGGTGGGGTAGACGGTGGGGCACGCATAGCCGGATGCGATCTCGCTGCGCTTGACGCTGACCGTGGCGATGGGCC
>NZ_LVCU01000022.1:0-3869 GCF_001647185.1 Rhodococcus sp. EPR-147 | reverse complement strand
TACGCGATGGCCCACCCACAACACGGGTACGACACGCCCGAGCTGCGGCTACGCCGCCTCACCGAATGTCCACCACCCCACGGGACTTACCCGGTGAACGCTGCCTTCGATCGGCCGAATCATGGTCCTGCTCGGTGGGAATCGACCGGTGAGCAGGCCTAGGTTCGACGAGTCCGGCCGCATGCTTGCCGTGTTCGCGGCGGTCACCACGGTTCTCTACGCAGCCAGCGCGATTGCGTCGTGGTCGAATCTGACCGGTGCGCAGCAGGTTCTGGCCGCGCTGGCTCTGCTGCTGGGTCCGATGGCGATCGTGGTGTTGGCAAGGGCGGGTGTGCCGAGCCCCAAACAGGCGGTGGGGTTCGCGACCGCGTTGTCGGTGATAGCACTCGCCTGTGCGTTGGGCAGTAGCGACACCATGCCCGCGTTCTTGATCTGCGTCCAGGCTGCCATGTTCCTCGGTATGCACATAGGCGCGTTCTGGTCCGAACGCAGCGCAGGCATTTGGGTTGCCGTGCTTGCTGTTTCGGCGGTCATCGGAGCGGCGATCGCGCCGTACGGAACTCCGTTCATCAGTTATATCCTGGTGGCGCTCGGCATCGTCGGTGCGACGGAGGTCTTCGGTGTCTTCGCGCGTCGGATGCGCTATTCCGCGACGCACGATGCTTTGACCGGTCTGCTCAACAGGTTCGGGTTCGAATCCAAGATCGAGAAGATGTTGCCGGCGTGCGCGACTCGCGGATTGTCGGTCAGCCTCGCGGTGCTCGATCTCGACAATTTCAAGGAGATCAACGACGAGTACGGCCACATTGCCGGTGACGTCCTGCTCACTCGCGTCTCGAAGGCCTGGAAGGGTCAGCTGACCAAACGGGATGTTCTGGGTCGGCTCGGTGGAGACGAGTTCGTGCTGTTCATGCCGGGGGTTCTCGAGAAGGAGGCCTGGCAGATCATCGAGCGTCTGCGTCGGGCTCACCGCGCGGAGTGGAGCGTCGGATTGGCCTGCATGCCCGCGGGTCGCCGCTGGGGTGAGATCTATCGGGCAGCCGACGCCGATCTGTACCGGGCAAAGCGAAGCAGGCCGCCGAGGACCAGTCGGCCGTCCGATCCCGACGCCGGTTACAGCGGCCCCATTCGCAGAATTGCGCAGTGATCGTCACTCGACGCATCGTTGATCCCCAGATTTGATCCACAGGCTGGGGATAGATTTCCCGACGCGGTGCTTTTCTCGCGTTGACTCGTCGGAAACGACGACGCTGCGGGGGATACGCGATGGTCACTCTGAACGAATTCAGATCCTGGGACAGCCGCGTGCTGGTAGCGGCGTCCGACAGCCTGATGCGGCGGTGGCGGGAGGTGGCCGCCGTGCACGACTCGGTCACCGACGACATCGTGGACGACGGGTGGGCCGGTCCCGCGGCCGAGGCTGCGCGGGAGGCGATGAGACGTATCCGGTCGGATCTGGCAGACGCCGCAGCCGAGTTGCTTCGGATAGCGACATGCACCGCGGATGCCTCGATCGACATGGCCGGCCTGGTCGCTGCGCTCCGCTCGGTGGAGCGGACGGCGGCGGAGGAGCGATTCGCGGTCGCATCCGACGGCTCGGTGTTCGACCTTGCAGCGTCGTATTCGGTTGCGCTGGTGGACTTGTGGTCGACGATGCGCGAGCGACGGCGGTGCCGTGAGGAGCTCGCCGAACGAATCGCACAGCTGATTCGTACGGCCACGGATTTCGACGACATCCTTGCCCGACGCCTCGTCGGGGGAACCTCCGCAGCCTCCGTTGCGACGGCAGTTGCGGCTTGGGTGCCGCGCGACGGCACACCGGCGGCCAACGCTGCTTTCTGGAGCGCACTCTCGACTGCAGCCCGTACCAGGTTGCTGGTCGAACAGCCGGCGCTGATCGGCAATCTCGACGGCCTGCCGGGTCGGGTGCGTGACAGCGCAAATCGGCGAGTGTTGGCTGCAGAGCGTATCCGCCTTCGCGCCGTCGAAGTCGAACTACAGGAACAGTTGTCCGACAACGTGTTCGGCGGAATTTTCAGCGACGCCGACGCCGGGCTCGAACAAACGCGCACTCGGTTGACAGCACTCGATGCGATCGACGCGACGCTGGCGCTGGGGGCTCGGCAGCTCCTGGTCCTCGACAATTCCTCGTACGAAGAGACGATGGCGGCCGTCGCGGTGGGAGATGTCGACACGGCGACCCATGTCGCCGTGTTCGTGCCCGGTCTCGGCTCGACCGTGCACGGAAACCTTCCCCGCTACGACGGCGACATGGAGAACATCAAAAACACTGTGCAGCAGCTTGTTTCGAGAGATCCGGCGCAGTCTGCGGCTGCGGTGACCTGGCTGGACTACCAGGCACCTCAGCTCGGTTGGAGCTTGCTCGATCCGGACCGGACCGTGGCCTCGGGTGCGGCCGCGCAGGCAGGAGCGGATCGGTTGATCCCGTTCCTGAACGGTCTCGACGCCGCACGGGCGAGCGATCCGCATCTGTCGGTGTTGGCCCACTCGTACGGATCGCTCACCGCGGCAACTGCTCTTCGAGACGACACCGGGGTCGACGATTTCGTGGCTCTCGGTTCACCGGGACTCGGCACACACAGCCTCGCAGATCTACAGATTCCCGTCGGACACGTCTTCGCGGCGGAGGCCACGGGCGACATCGTCGCCGACCTGGGTGCATTCGGCCGCGATCCAGGGGCGCTGGACGGAATCACTCTGCTGTCCACGGAGCAAACCGACAGTGCCGGCCGCTCGATCGGGCACAGCGACTATCTCACCGAGGGCTCCGCCAGCGGCCACAACACGGCACTGGTCGTCGCCGATCGCAGCGCAGAGGCCGTGATCAGAACCAGGCCGGGGCTGCTCGACCTACTGCAGAAGATGCTGTACCTATGACGACGTGTCGTCGTAGTCGGCCAGGCTCGGCGGAACATCGGCGGGCGGCGGCACCTCGTTGCGACGACGGCCGAGGAAGAACACGACACCTCCGACGACGGCAGCAACGGCACCGAACACCAGAACTCGCCGGGTCCGACGTGATCCCGAGTCGACCGTGACGAGCTCTCGGGTGCGATTCGCTTCGGCGATACGCTCCGCGGTCACTGCCCGCCGCTGCGCAGCCTGCTTGCGGGCCAGTCCGTAACCCTGTTTGGCCAGCAGCAGGCCGACTCCGGCCGGGCCCCTGCTCGCGGCGGATGCGGCACCGAGCAGGGCGGACGCTGCGGTACCTGTGGTCGACCGACCCTGGTCGGGCTTCGTTGTGCTCGTCATACCCTCACTGTTCCACAACACGGCCCCGCTGAACCCTCCCGATACACCCGACTCGACGCCCGTTGTGAACTGCCCGATCACCCGAGATGGCACGATGGAGGGCGTGACTTCACCAAACAAGACCCAAACGGCCACGCTGCACACCAACCGCGGCGATATCGTCATCGAACTGTTCGGCAATCACGCCCCCAAGACCGTCGCGAACTTCGTCGGTCTCGCGGACGGATCCAAGGAGTACACGACTCAGAACGCGTCGGGTGCCAAGACCGGACCGTTCTACGACGGCGCGGTCTTCCACCGCGTCATCGACGGCTTCATGATCCAGGGCGGCGACCCCACCGGCACCGGTGCAGGCGGACCGGGCTACAAGTTCGAGGACGAGTTCCACCCGGAGCTCTCCTTCGATCGCCCGTACCTGCTGGCCATGGCAAATGCCGGCCCCGGCACCAACGGCTCGCAGTTCTTCATCACCACCGGCAAGACCCCGCACCTCAACCGCAAGCACTCCATCTTCGGTGAGGTCACCGACGAGGCGTCGAAGAAGGTCGTCGACGCGATCTCGAGCACGCCGGTCGGCCGCGGAGATCGTCCGGTGG
>NZ_LVCU01000021.1:0-3634 GCF_001647185.1 Rhodococcus sp. EPR-147 | reverse complement strand
CGGCGACCAGCCCAACCCACCCCAGTCGGTGTGCGTCCGACATCCCGATCGCCCCACCGGTCTGGCCTGCTCGCGCTGCGGCAGGCCGGCGTGCCCGCAGTGTCTGCAGGCCGCCGCGGTCGGACAGCACTGTGTCGACTGCGTGCGAGAAGGCAACAAGAACGTCCGCACTGCGCAGACCGTCGCCGGTGCGCCCATGGCACGATCCGCCAGGACTCCGCTGACCTACGCCCTGATCGCCGTCAACGTGATCGTCTATGCCATCACGGTTGTGCAGTCCGGCGATCCGATGAACAACACATCCGGATCCGAGCTCGCCCGCGGTTGGGCTCTCAACAGCCTGCTCGTCGCCGACGGCGACGTGTTCCGGCTGATCGGTAGCGGCTTCGTTCACTACGGGCCGATCCACCTGCTCGTGAACATGTTCGCGCTGTACATCATCGGCCGTGACGTCGAACTCGTGCTCGGTCGAACCCGCTACCTGGTCGTCTACTTCCTCTCCTTGCTCGGAGGAAGCGCGTCGGTGATGCTGCTGGAGAACCCACTGACGCTCACCGTCGGCGCGTCCGGTGCAGTCTTCGGTCTACTGGGCGCACAGGCCGTCATCCTGCTGCGGCTCAAGCGAAGCCCGGCACCCATCCTCGTCATCATCGCGGTGAACATCTTCATCAGCATCTCGATCCCCAGCATCTCGCTGTGGGGACATATGGGCGGACTCGTCGCCGGAGCCGCCGCCACCGCCGGTCTGGTGTTCTTGTCCAACCGAACCCGAGACACGGGACTACAACGAACCAGGGCCGGCCTGTCCATGGCATGGCTCTCGGTCATCGCCGTCGCTCTGGTGTCCCTGGGCATCATCGCCATCCGTGTACTCGACCTGCGCGCCCAGATGGGCCTCTAGCTAGTCCACTCGATGTGACATTGACCCCCGAAAAGTCCACTGAATGTCACATTGAGTAACCACGGGGGGGCCGCACGGTCAGGTGTTTCGAGGTACCAAGCCGTGGGTTTCGAGTGCGTCGTATACGTCTCGGGGGTCGGTTCCGAGGTCCCATCTGCCGAAGATGATCAGTCGATCGTCGTCTTCGCCGGGTGGGTGGATGTCGAGTTCGAGCATCGGTACGCGTCGGCCGAGGCGTGGGTATTTCACAATTTTGACGCGCACGATGTCGTTGCGGGTGTACGTGCGTAGGCCGCCGAGGCGTTTCATCACCAGAGTTCCGTCGTGGGTGATGGCCAGTCGTGGGCGTTGTGCGGCGGCGAGTGCGGCGATGATCCACATTCCGACGGCGGCGAGTCCGACGAGGAATGTTCCGGCTGCGTCGGTGGAGGAGAGTGCGGCACCGATTCCGAGGGCGATTCCGCCTGCGACCAGGGCTGCGACGGCGATGAGGGGCGTCGCCCATCGCTGTTCGTACACACCCTGTGGATCGTTTTCAGAGTTATCCACAGGGTTTATCCACATTGGGGATGAATGACATCGATGTAACTCGGCAGGTTCTCAGCGCCACCGCATGGTCATGACGAGTCCGACAACCATGAAGCCGAAGCCGATCAGGAAGTTGTAGGCGCCGAGATTTCCGATGAAGGCGATGTCCTCGGAAGCCAGGTAGTAGACAATCAGCCACAGCAGCCCGACCAGCATGAATCCCAGCATCAGCACCACGTACCAGACCGGTGACGGTCCGGCGTTGACCTTGACCGGCGTACGGTTCGCCGGGTTGATCGTGTAGTCGTTCTTCTTCCGTACCTTCGACTTCGGCATTGCTTCCTCTTCGCGTTCGTGACGGCCCGCGGCACTGCGGCCGTACCTGTGGACAACTGACGATCGGAACCTGTGGATCGACGGGTGCCGCGCGTCCCCAGGCTATTGTCGCCTGAAGGACCGTGACGGTCACCGACCCGGTTGCTGTACACGCTAACGCAGGTGAGCCCAGCACCGACCCACCGGACAAATTGCGAGCACCCGTGACACGACGATCGACTGCCCCCGCCGACACTCGTTGGTGGGTGCTCGCCGTCGCGGTGTGCGCTGTCGTCGGTCTGCTGCTCGGTACCACCAGACACGTATCCGACGGTGCCGAACTCCGTGGAGGGGACACCACCAGACTGGCCGACCTCGTCGATGCAGCTCAGAGCAGCAGTGTGGAGGCCGAGCGCAGCAGGGACACGCTCGAGCAGCAAGTGGACACCATTCAGCAGCGAACCGCGTCCGTCGACACCGACGTCGCCGACGCACTGGCCCGGATCGATTCCCTGGCCGACGCGGCGGGCCGCGAGGCCGCGTCCGGCGGGGGTGTGACCGTCACGATGGCGGACGCTCCCCGTGGACCGGACGGCTCGTACGCGTCCGATGCATCCGTCGACGATCTGGTGGTTCATCAGGTCGATGTTCAGAGCGTGCTCAACGCGTTGTGGGCCGGTGGAGCGTCGGCGATCGCGATGCAAGATCAACGGTTGGTGGCCTCGTCGGCTCCGCGCTGCATCGGGAACACCCTTCTGCTCGGCGGGCGTACGTACAGTCCGCCGTACGTGATGACGGCGATCGGGGATTCGGATCGGCTGCGCGCGGCGTTGAAGAACGAGCCGGGTGTGCGGTTGTACGAGCAGTACGCGCTGAGATACGGCCTCCGCTACGACGTCGCAGTGTCCGAGGACCTCTCGGTGCCCGCGTACTCCGAATCGGTGCGCATGCGGTATGCACAGCCTCGCTGAGTACGCTGTCCACATGCGTATTCTCGTCGTCGACAACTACGACAGCTTCGTCTTCAACCTCGTCCAGTACCTGGGTCAGTTGAATGCCGACGTCGAGGTCTGGCGCAACGACGACGAGCGCCTCACCGACCGCGATGCCGTCGCGGCCCGGTTCGACGGCATTCTGCTCAGTCCGGGACCGGGCACGCCGCAGCGCGCAGGTGCCACGATGGATCTGGTCTCGGCCAGCGCCCGCACGAAGACGCCCCTGCTCGGGGTCTGTCTGGGCCATCAGGCGATCGGCGCAGCCTTCGGTGCCACCGTCGAGAAGGCCCCGGAACTGCTGCACGGCAAGACGAGTCTGGTGCACCATTCGGGCGTCGGAGTTCTCGAGGGCATGAACGAGCCCTTCACCGCCACTCGCTACCACTCGCTGACCGTCCGGGAGGACACCATCCCGGCCGAACTCGAGATCATCGGGCGTACCGAGTCCGGTCTGGTCATGGCGATGAGGCACACCGAGCTACCGATTCACGGCGTCCAGTTCCACCCGGAGTCCATCCTCACCGAGGGCGGACACCGCATGTTGGCGAACTGGCTGACCGTCTGCGGGATGCCCACCGACCCCGGTCTCGTCGCCAAGCTCGAAGCTCAGGTCGCCGAGGCGTTCGCCTGAGCTCGACCCGAGGCGTCTAGCCGGTCGGAATACCCAGCGCCCCGATACTCACGGTGATGGTGTCGGACTTGCTGATCTCCGAGCCTGCCGGCTGAGTCTGGTTCACGACGCGGCCGACCATCAGTGGGTCGAGCGTCGATTGCCTCGACGTCGACAGGTCCGACGCGGTTCCGGTCCATCCTGCCGATTCCAGTGCTGTCAGTGCCTGAGCTTCGGTGAGTCCGGCCAGGTCCGGCATCGGGATCTTGTCTCCGTTCGACACGC
>NZ_LVCU01000020.1:0-1622 GCF_001647185.1 Rhodococcus sp. EPR-147 | reverse complement strand
TGGAGTCGATGTTCTCTATCTGGACGCGGAGACCGGCACCCGCCACGTTCGGCTGCGCAACGTCGACGAGCTGGCCGACGACGTTGGGCATCCGTACCTGCGCCGGGCCGGAACCGAGCGTGATGCGAACCTGCGAGTCGGCGTTCATGCTCACGCCCGAGGACGGGTTCTGTTCGACGACCCTGTCGAGGTTCTCCGGCGTGGACGGTGCCCGGGCGACGGTGGGATCGAGTTGAAGGCCCACCTCGTTCAAGGCGGCCGACGCCTCCTGCTGCGTTCGTCCGGTCAGCCGCGGCACCTGCACCTGCTGGGGGCCCGAGGAGACGTCGAGCTGGATGTCCCCGGGTGATTCGGTCTGTGACCCCGCGGCGGGGTTGGTGCCGATCGCGGAACCCTCGGGAACCGACGCATCCGGTCTCTCCTGCACGGTGACGCGCAGGCCGACATTCTCGAGTTCCCGCTGGGCCTCGTCTGCGACGAGGCCTGCGACGGACGGCACGGTGACGGACGTGGGCTCCGCTCCGGGACCGAGGGACCACAGGAATGCTCCGACGATCGCGACGACGATGATCGACGCCGCGGAGATCAGCGCGATCTTCAGGCCCCGACGGCTCCTGGGTTCGTTGTCGGGTTCGGTGTGCTTCGACGGGCGGGGTGTGCCGGCGGCTGCTGCGGCCGGCTTGTCCGTGCCGGAGAAGTCCGCCTGCCGTGAATCGACCGATCCGAGAATCGTGGTGCGGTCCTCGTCGTTCATGACCATCGGGGCGCTCGGACGTTGACCGCCGAGCACCCGGACCAGGTCGGTGCGCATCTCGGCGGCGCTCTGGTAGCGGTTGGCGGGATTCTTGGCCATCGCCTTGAGGATGATCGAGTCGAGTTCACGCGGCACCGTGTCGTTGACCAGCGACGGCAGCTGAGGATCCTCGCGCACGTGCTGATAGGCGACCGCGACCGGGGAATCACCCTTGAACGGGGGCTCACCGGTGAGGATCTCGAACAGCACACAGCCGAGCGAGTAGACGTCCGATCGAGCGTCGACCTGCTCGCCGCGAGCCTGCTCGGGCGAGAGGTACTGCGCGGTTCCGATGACGGCGGCCGTCTGAGTCATCGGCGACGAGGAATCGGCGATGGCGCGCGCGATGCCGAAGTCCATCACCTTCACTGCGCCCGCGTTGTTGATCATGATGTTCGCGGGTTTGACGTCGCGGTGCACGATGCCGTTGCGGTGGCTGAAATCGAGTGCAGCACAGACGTCGGCGATGACCTCCATGGCTCGACGCGGTGCCATGGGCCCTTCGGCGCGCACGATGTCGCGGAGGGTGTCGCCGTCGACGTACTCCATGACGATGAACGGGAGCGGACCGGCTTCGGTCTCGGCTTCACCGGTGTCGTACACGGCGACGATGGCCGGGTGGTTCAGTGCGGCCGCGTTCTGGGCTTCGCGGCGAAACCGCAGGTAGAACGTGGGGTCGCGAGCAAGATCGGCGCGCAGAACCTTGATGGCGACGTCGCGGTCCAGCCGAGTGTCACGTGCCAGATGAACCTCGGACATGCCGCCGAATCCGAGTATCTCGCCCAGCTCGTAGCGAGAGGAGAGCGTACGGGGAGTCGTCATCGTTGTC
>NZ_LVCU01000019.1:0-4665 GCF_001647185.1 Rhodococcus sp. EPR-147 | reverse complement strand
TGGTCGTCGTGGGTTCGGTCGTCGTGGTCGTGGTGGTGGTCGGCTGCGTGGTGGTCGTGGTCGGCGGCACGAACGGCGTCGGCGTGTCGTCCCTGCCCCCGGTCAACAGCACGTAACCGCCGATGAGGATGGCCAGCAGCAGCAGTCCGGCGCCGCCCCAGGCGAGGGCCTTCTGCGCCGACGACATTCCGGTGGTCTCGGGTACGGCGGCCGCAGCCGTTCCGGTGGCCGGTCCGCGGTACTCGCGCTGCGACGTCGGCATCATCTGGGTGCTCGACGGCGGCTGCGGGCTGGGCACGACGCCCGGCATCATGACCCTGCCGGTGCCCGAACCGCGGGAGTTTCCGGGCGCAGGCGGGCGACGGCCGGCTCGGACCGCGGCGACGGCGTCGGCGAATTCGCCACCGTTGGCGTAGCGCGCGGCCGGGTCCTTCACCATCGTGATCTCGATGAGTTCGCGTACGGCGGGAGGCAGGTCGAGTGGCATGGGGGCCGGCGTTTCGCGAACGTGCTTCATGGCCACGGTCAGCGCACCGTCGCCCACGAAGGGCCGCGTGCCCGCGAGTACTTCGTATCCGACGACTCCGAGCGAGTAAACGTCGGAAGCCGAGGTCGCCTCCTCGCCGAGCGCCTGCTCGGGGGCGATGTACTGCGCTGTGCCCATGACCATTCCGGTCTTGGTCACCGGGGACGCGTCGACGGCTTTGGCGATGCCGAAGTCGGTGATCTTGACCTGGCCGGTGGGGGTGATCAGGATGTTGCCCGGTTTGACGTCGCGGTGGACGACGCCTGCGGTGTGCGCGATCTGCAGCGAACGGCCGGTCTGCTCGAGCATGTCGAGGGCATGGCCGAGCGGCAAGCGGGACATGCGACCCAGCACGGCGTTGAGCGGCTCACCGTTGACCAGTTCCATCACCAGGTAGGCCAGTGATTCGCCCGCGCCGTCGCGGGTCTCGCCGTAGTCGTAGACGCCGGCGATTCCTGGATAGTTCAGCTGCGCGGTGGTGCGTGCCTCGAACCTGAAGCGCTGCAGGAATTCCGGGTCCTCGGAGAACTCGGCCTTGAGTACCTTGACCGCGACACGGCGATCGAGGCGGTTGTCCATCGCTTCCCACACCTGGCCCATGCCGCCGGTGGCGATGAGACGCAGAAGTCGATAGCGCTGCGCGATGACAGCTCCGTTGCTCAGTGGCACTTCACGTCACCTCCCCTGCAATGCGGCTGCGATGACGGCGCGCCCGATGGGTGCGGCCACGGATCCACCGGTCGCGGCGAGGGCTCGATCGCCGCCGTCCTCGACGATGACGGCAATGGCGACCTTGGGATCCTCGGCGGGTGCGAATCCGATGTACCAGGCATGCGGCGGGGTGTTGCGCGGGTCGGAACCATGTTCTGCGGTTCCGGTTTTCGATGCGATCTGGACCCCGGGGATCTTGCCCTCGCCGCTGGTGTTGTTCTCGGAGCCGATCATCAGGTCGGTCAGTGTCGCCGCGGTGGCCGAGCTGATCGCCTCGCCCATGGCCTTCGGCTGGTAGCTCGACAGGTCGGACAGGTCGGGAGATTGCAGCTGCTGCACCAGGTTCGGGGCCATCCGCACGCCGCCGTTGGCGACGGTGGCGGCGATGACGGCGTCCTGCAGCGGGGTCAACGCCACGTCGCGCTGGCCGATGCTGGATTGGCCGAGGGCGGCGTCGTCGTCGATGGGTCCGATGGTGCTGTCGGCGACGGTGAGCGGAATGGTCGTGTCCTCACCGATGCCGAAGGCCGCGGAGGTCTCGCGCATCCTGTCCACCCCGGTGTCGACGCCGAGCTCGACGAAGGCGGTGTTGCACGAGCGTGCGAACGCTTCACGCAGCGTTGCCGTCTGGCCACCGCCGCACGTCGAACCGTTGTAGTTCTCCAGCGTCGTCGAGGTTCCCGGCAACGTGATGTTCGACGCGGCCGTGAGTTGATCGTCCGGTGTGGCGCCCGCTTCGAGTGCGGCTGCGGTGGTGATCACCTTGAACGTCGATCCGGGTGGGTAGGTCTGCGAGATCGCCCGGTTGACCATCGGCTTCTCGGGATCGTTGCTCAGGTTCTCCCATGCCGCGGTGGTGGTGCTGCCGTCGTGGCTGGCCAGCAGGTTCGGGTCGTAGCTGGGGGTGCTGGCCATGGCGAGGATGTTGCCGGTGGCCGGGTCGAGGGCCACTACCGAGCCGGTGTATCCCTTGGCGGTCAGCTGGTCGTACGCGACCTGCTGAACGACGGGGTCGATGGTGGTGACGACGTTGCCGCCGCGGGGGTCTCGGCCGGAGATGAGGTCGAACAGTCGTCCACCGAAGAGCCGGTCGTCGGATCCGTTGAGTACGGGGTCCTCGGCGCGTTCGAGGCCGCTGCTCGAGTACAGCATCGAGTAGTAGCCGGTGATCGGCGCGTTGGCCTGCGGGCTGGCCGGGGAGATCGAATTCTGGGGGTAGGTGCGCAGGTACTTGTAGCGGTCGTCGGTGGGGACCGAGGATGCGAGCACCTGGCCGCCTGCCGAGATCTGACCGCGCTGGCGGGAGTACTCGTCGAGCAGTACCCGTGAGTTCCTCGGGTCGGTGCGCAGATCGTCGGCCTTGATGACCTGGAGGTAAGTGGCATTGGCGAGCAGTGCCACGACCATGACCATCACGGCGATGGACACGCGGCGCAGGGGAGTGTTCATGCGCGCTTCACCAGCTCGGTGGGTGCCTCCGCGATGGGCGCTGCGGGGGCGGGCTTCTTCTTGGGCTTTGCCGGCTCACGGGCTGCGTCGGAGATCTTGATCAGCAGCGCGAGGAGCAGGTAGTTGGCGAGAAGCGACGATCCTCCGTAGGACAGATAGGGCGTGGTGAGGCCGGTGAGTGGGATGAGTTTGGTGACGCCGCCGACGACGACGAACAGCTGGATGGCAATGGTGAACGACAATCCCGCAGCGAGCAGTTTGCCGAAGCTGTCGCGAACGGCCAGCGCGGTACGCATACCGCGAATGATGAACAGCAAGTACAGGATCAGGACCGCGGTCAGGCCGATGAGGCCGAGCTCTTCGCCGACCGTCGCAATGATGAAGTCCGTCTTGGCGAACGGCACCTGGGAGGGCCGACCACTACCGAGCCCGGTACCCGCCAAACCGCCCGTGGCGAAGCTGAACATCGACTGGACGATCTGGTAGCCGGTGTCGTTGTAGTCGTCGAACGGTCGCAGCCAGGTGTCGGTGCGGATCTTGACGTGGCCGAACACCTGATATGCGAAGAGGAATCCGACGAGCAGCAGTCCGAAACCGATGATCAACCAGCCGACGCGTTCGGTGGCGATGTAGATCATCACCAGGACGGTTCCGAAGATCAGCAGCGACGTACCGAGGTCCTTCTCGAACACCAGCACGCCGACGGAGACGATCCACACCACCAGGATCGGCCCCAGATCGCGTGCCCGCGGGAAGTCCATTCCGAGGAAGTGCTTGCCGGCGACGGTGAACAGTTCCCGCTTGGCGACCAGCAACGATGCGAAGAAGATGAGCAGCAGAATCTTCGCGAACTCCCCGGGCTGAATACTGAAGCCGGGCAGCCGAATCCAGATCTTCGATCCGTTGACCTCGGAGAAGGCCGACGGCAGCATCGCCGGGATGGCCAGGAGCACCAGTCCGGCGAGACCGACGGTGTAGCCGTAGCGAGCCAGGGTGCGGTAATCACGCAGCAGCACGAGCAGAGCGACGAAACCGGCGATGGCCAGCGTCGTCCAGAGCACCTGCTGGTTGGCGTCGGGCGACGGAATGGGGTTTCCGAGATACTGAGCCTGCTGCTCGTCGGCCAGGTCGAGACGGTGAATGAGCACCAGACCGAGCCCGTTGAGCAGCGCCACGATCGGCAGCAGCAGTGGATCCGCGTAGGGCGCGAAGCGTCGCACGGCCAGGTGCGCCACCGTCATCAACGCGAGATAGGCCACCGCGTACTTCGCCAGATCCCAGGTGATGGTCTGTTCCTGACTGGCTTCGACCAGTACCAACGAGATCGTGGTGATCAGGACCGCGGCCCCGAGCAGAAGCAGCTCGACGCCGCGCCGGTTCGATTGAATCGGTGCAGGCGCGAATCCTTCGGGTGGACTCGGAAAGGACCCTCCGGCGGACGGATTCGAACTCATCGAGTACCGGTCCTGCAGTTCTGACCGGGAATCTGCGGGACCGTCGGTGTCGGTACCGCAGTGGTGGTCGGTGCCGCCTCGGGAACGGGCTCCGCAGCCGGGGGCAACGGAACTCCGGGCGGCGGGATGATCGTCGTCGGAGTCGGTTCGGCGGTCGTGGTGACGACCGGTTCGGTCTCGCACACCTGGAGCAGGTCACCGGAGGCCAACCGCTCGACCTGACCGCGCGCATCGTCGAGAGATCCGGACGGCAAGCCGGCCGTGACCTGCTCGCGCGCGGCAGGCAGAAGGTCGTCGATCTCGAACGGAACGCAGTCCGCCGGAGCGGCATCCGGAGCGGTCAGCGTGACGGCTCCGTCGTCGTCGAGGCAGCCGATCAGTTCCACACTCTGCAGCGAGTAGCCCAGTACCGAGCCGGGAAGGCCCCTCAGCACGGTGACCTTGCTGTTGTCGGCACCGACGTAGTAGTTGCCTTTGATGATCGAATTGGCAACGAGCGCACCGATTGCCGCCAGTACCACCAGG
>NZ_LVCU01000018.1:0-1621 GCF_001647185.1 Rhodococcus sp. EPR-147 | reverse complement strand
TGGTCGCATCGCGGCGGCGCGTCCGGCTGCGGTGTTGGGCGGAGGGGCGTCTTCCTCGTCCTCGGTGCTGGCGGCACCGCCGAGGATGGGGTGGCTCTGTCCGTAGTCGAGGTCGATCACGTCGGCGACGACGACCGTCACGTTGTCGGGTCCGCCGCTGCGCAGCGCGAGTTCGATCAGGCGATCGGCGCACGGGCCGGTCTCGCCCTCGTTCATGGTGTTCTCGATGGTTTCGTCGCTGACGACGTCCGAGAGGCCGTCGGAGCACAGCAGGTAGCGGTCGCCTGCACGTACTTCCCGAACGGTGAGCGTCGGCTCGATCTCGTTGCCGGTGAGGGCGCGCATGATCAGCGAACGCTGCGGGTGGGTGTGCGCCTGTTCGGCGGTGATGCGGCCCTCGTCGACGAGTGACTGGACGAAGGTGTCGTCGCGAGTGATCTGGGTGAGCGAGCCGTCGCGCAGCATGTACGCACGTGAGTCGCCGATGTGTACCAGTCCGATTCGCTTGCCCGCGAACAGGATTGCGGTCAGCGTGGTTCCCATGCCGTCGAGCTCGGGTTCGTCCTCGACCTGATCTGCGATGGACGCGTTGCCTTCGCGGGTTGCTGCCTCCAGTTTGCCCAGCAGATCCTCGCCGGGCTCGTCGTCGTCGAGATGAGCCAATGCGGCGATCATCAACTGCGAGGCCACTTCACCGGCCGCGTGACCGCCCATACCGTCGGCCAGCGCCAGTAGGCGAGCCCCGGCGTACACGGAGTCCTCGTTGTTGGATCGAACCAGACCGCGATCACTGCGGGCGGCGTAGCGAAGGACGAGGGTCACGGGCGCAACTCGATCACGGTCTTGCCGACGCGGACAGGGGTTCCCAGGGGCACGCGAACGGCGGTGGTCACCTTCGCGCGGTCGAGGTAGGTGCCGTTGGTCGAACCGAGGTCCTCGACGTACCAGTCACCGCCGCGGGGCGAGATGCGCGCATGCCGCGTCGACGAGTAGTCGTCTGTCAGAACGAGAGTGGAGTCGTCCGCGCGTCCGATGAGGACGGGCTGCGTTCCGAGCGAGATACGCGTTCCGGCGAGACCGCCCTGGGTCACCACGAGGTACTTGGCCACCTTCCGCTTGTTGAACGACGGAAGAACTTTCGAGCCGCCGGAGTAGCGAGCAGGCACTCGCATGCCTGCGGCCGCGTAGATGTCGCTGCGCAAGGTGCGAAGGACGGCCCAGACGAAGAACCACAACAACAGCAGGAAGCCCGCCCTTGTCAGTTGCAGAATCAATCCCTGCACGACGATTCACCTCCTCCTTCGCAATCGACCTGCATCCCGCCCACGCGAAAAGCCGCGGCGCGGCAGACATGGTTGCCTCGCAGCATCATAGGGTCAAGCAGCTCGTGTGGACGACATACGGGTCGGCGAGAGTGCGAGTCGAACCGCCACCCGAGCCCACGAAAGATCGTCAGACGATCCGGACCAGAATTTCGGAGTGGCCGGCCCGAATGACGTCGCCGTCGGCCAGTTGCCAGTCCTGCACCGGAGCGCCGTTGACGGTGGTGCCGTTGGTGGAACCCAGATCGGAGAGCATGGCCACGCGGCCGTCCCACCGGATCTCGATGTGTCGACGCGAA
>NZ_LVCU01000017.1:0-7416 GCF_001647185.1 Rhodococcus sp. EPR-147 | reverse complement strand
GCCGTCTTCGAGCTGCAGCGTCGCGGCCAGCGCCTGACTGCGAGCTGCGTACGAGGCGGGCTGGTCGTAGCCGTACCCGTCACCGCGATCGCCCGCGCCCTGCTGCGGGTAGCCGCGACCGTAGGCGGCCGGGGCAGGCGGGTAGTCGTAGCCGGGCTGCTGGTAGCCGGGCTGCTGATATCCGGCGGCCTGGGGCTCGGCGTAGCGACCGGACGGGTCGTTGTACGCCTGCTCCTGATAGGGGGCCTCGGAGTACGCAGCACTGTCGGCACCGCTGTACTGGTAGCCCTGCGCGTCGTAACCCTGCGCGTTGTAACCCTGGGCGTCGTACCCCTGATCCTGGCCGCTGGGGTTGCCGTAGGCGTGCGGGTCGTAGCCCTGTTCCTGGCCGGCTGCGCTGTAGGCCTGACCCTGCTCGGGGTACGGCTGCTCGTCGTAGCCCTGGCCGTTGTACGGCTGCTGGTCGTAGCGCGGATCGTGCTCGGCAGGCGCGTAGGCCTGGGCGTCGTAGCCGTTCTGCTCACGTGCTGGGTAGCGCGGATCCTGGCCACCGGCGTAACCGTTGCGCGCGCGCGGATCGGGACGATGACCGTCCGCGGGGTCGCGCTGCGGGTCGTAGCCTGGGTTCTGCGTCATGTGGCCGGCTCCTGGTGTCGACATCGGTGGGGCAGACGGTCGCTGCGTAGCTGAAGGGACGGGACTCGGTGCTGCTTGTGCCGACGCGCCCTGCTGCGGGGACTCGTTCCGTGCAGCAGTCGCCGATCGTCCCACATCGGGATCGACCGAGCCACTGGCACGGAACTGTCCGGTGTGAAGGGTGGGCGACGGCTCGAAGCGAACCACCACGTCGCCGTAGGTCTGCCAGCCTTGATCGCGGATGTAATCGTCGAGGTGACGCGAGAACGCCTTGACCGTCAGTTCGCGGTCACCGGCGAGTTCGGCGTGGTCCGAGCTGTTGATGGTGATCACGTAGCTGTTGGGTGCCAGGAGGTGCCCGCCGTCCAGGGGCCGAACCAGGTCCGACGCTTCCTGCTGGAGCGCTGCCTCCACCTCCGCCGGTACGACGCCTCCGCCGAACACGCGGGCGAAGACGTCGCCGACAGCGCCCTGGAGCTTGCGTTCGAAACGCTGAACTATGCCCATCGTGACCCCTCCTCTCACTGTGTTCTTCCACCGTGTGGTGCCTGCTGGTGTGCAGGTCGCGACAGCCGCGTGTCATCACGAGGTCGCGCTCCAAGCATGATATACGGTGCCGCCGACGGGGACTGCCCGCCGCCGTCGGCTCACGGCACCTCGACGCGGCGATTTTCGAGCGCGGCATGGTGCGTGTTAGTGTTCTCGCCGTCACCCGGGCGGGTGGCGGAATGGCAGACGCGCTGGCTTCAGGTGCCAGTGTCCTTCGGGACGTGGGGGTTCAAGTCCCCCTCCGCCCACCACACTGGCCGCAGCTGATTCGATCGCTGCGGCCAGTAGTTTTTCCGGCCCTTTTTCCTCGAATCGTCTTACAGGCGTGTGATTCTCGGCCGATGTCGGCGCGGGTGTCCGAGACCCGGTCCCGAGGACGTCTCGTATCCGGAAATTCGCAGGTGAAAGCCCGTAATAGGTTTACCTTATTTGCGGTGGCACCCAGGTACTGACTTATCGTTCGTAGTTGGATCGGCCTCACCACGGCCGGATCCGCCACGACCCATTTTCTACCACGCGCCCACCTGCTCGTGCAGAGGAAAGCGTCGACGATCGACAGGTGCAGCTTCAACGGCGAGGACGCACCGCAGGCCGTTCGTGCAGCCGGTTACACCACACCGTCGCCGACGAGTATCAAGGCTGGACTTATCCGAAGGCTAGGTATGAAGCACACTCCGGGCCCGCAAGGCCTCTACGATCCCGCCAACGAACACGACTCCTGTGGTGTCGCGTTCGTGGTGGACATGCACGGTCGACGCAGTCGCGACATCGTCGAGAAGGCGATCACCGCGCTGGTCAACCTCGAGCACCGCGGTGCTGCCGGCTCCGAACCGAACACCGGTGACGGTGCAGGCATTCTGATCCAGGTTCCGGACGCGTTCTTCCGCGCCGTCGTAGATTTCGAGCTTCCCGCGCCCGGCGCGTACGCAACCGGTGTCGCTTTTCTTCCGCAGGGCCGCAGCGACGCAGCACGCGCCTGCGAGGGTGTCGAGCGCATCGTCGTCAGCGAGGGCCTGGCGGTTCTCGGTTGGCGTGAGGTTCCCACCGACGATTCCTCCCTCGGCGCTCTGGCGCGCGACGCGATGCCGACCTTCCGGCAGTTGTTCCTCGCGGCTCCGGACGCGTCGATCACCGACCTCGAACTCGAGCGGCGTGCGTTCGTCATCCGCAAGCGGGTCGAGCACGAACTGGGCGAAGAGGGCGCGGGCAAGGACGGTCCCGGCCGCGAGACCGTGTACTTCCCGTCACTGTCCTCGCAGACCTTCGTCTACAAGGGCATGCTGACCACGCCTCAGCTCAAGGGCTTCTACCTCGATCTGCAGGACGAGCGTGTCGAAAGTGCACTGGGACTTGTGCATTCGCGCTTCTCGACCAACACGTTCCCGTCGTGGCCGCTGGCGCATCCGTTCCGACGCGTCGCCCACAACGGCGAGATCAACACCGCCACCGGCAACGAGAACTGGATGCGTGCCCGCGAGGCGCTCATCACCTCCGATGTGTTCGGCGGCTCCGAGGCGCTCGAGAAGATCTTCCCCGTGGTCACCCACGGAGCAAGTGACACAGCACGTTTCGACGAGGTGCTCGAGCTGCTGCACCTCGGTGGACGCAGCTTGCCGCACGCCGTGCTCATGATGATTCCCGAGGCGTGGGAGCGGCACGAGTCGATGGACCCCGCACGTCGGGCGTTCTACAAGTACCACTCCTCGCTGATGGAGCCCTGGGACGGACCGGCGTCGGTGTGCTTCACCGACGGCACCGTCATCGGCGCGGTCCTGGACCGCAACGGCCTGCGTCCGAGCCGGCTGTGGGTCACCGACGACGGTCTGGTCGTCATGGCCTCCGAGGTCGGCGTTCTCGACATCGATCCGTCGAAGGTCGTCCGCAAGGTTCGCCTGCAGCCCGGCCGCATGTTCCTGGTGGACACCGCGCAGGGCCGCATCGTCTCCGACGACGAGATCAAGGACGAGCTCGCAGCCGAGCATCCGTACCAGCAGTGGCTCGACGAGGGCTTGACCTCGATCGACGATCTGCCCGAGCGTCCGCACGTGCACATGCCGCACGACCGCGTGCTCATCCGTCAGCAGATCTTCGGATACACCACCGAGGAACTGAACGTGCTGGTCTCGCCCATGGCGAAGTCCGGTGCCGAGGCCATCGGTTCCATGGGTACCGATACCCCGATCGCCGTGCTGTCGGCTCGCCCGCGGATGCTGTTCGACTACTTCTCGCAGCTGTTCGCGCAGGTCACCAACCCGCCGCTCGATGCCATCCGCGAGGAGATCGTCACCAGCCTCGGAGGCACCATCGGACCCGAGGGCGATCTGCTCAACCCGGGTGCCGACGGCTGCAAGCAGATCGTGCTTCCGCAGCCGATCCTGCACAACGACGACCTCGCCAAGCTCGTCCACATCAACGACGAAGGCACGCAGGAAGAGCTGCGCTCGGTGGGCGTGCGCGGCCTGTACCCGGTGTCCGAGGGTGGCGAGGGTCTCCGAAAGTCGTTGGAGGCCATTCGCGCTCAGGTGTCCGCTGCCATCTCCGGTGGCGCGCGGATCATCGTGCTCTCGGACCGTGAGTCCAGCGAGAAGCTCGCTCCGATTCCGTCGCTGCTGCTCACCTCCGCGGTGCACCATCACCTCGTCCGGGAGAAGACCCGCACCAAGGTCGGTCTGATCATCGAGGCCGGTGATGCCCGCGAGGTGCACCACATGGCTCTGCTCATCGGTTTCGGTGCGGCAGCGGTCAACCCGTACATGGCGTTCGAGTCGATCGAGGACATGATCGAGCGCGGCTCCCTCACCGACATCTCCTTCGACAAGGCCGTGTCCAACTACATCAAGGCCGCGGGCAAGGGTGTGCTGAAGGTGATGTCCAAGATGGGCATCTCGACCCTCGCGTCGTACACCGGAGCTCAGCTGTTCCAGGTCATCGGCCTCTCGCAGGAACTGGTCGACGAGTACTTCACCGGCCTCAACAGCCACCTGGGCGGAATCGATCTCGACCAGGTCGCCGACGACGTCGCAGCGCGGCACGCGGTCGCGTACCTCGACAACCGTCAGGAGCGCGCGCACCGCGAGCTCGAAACCGGTGGCGAATACCAGTGGCGTCGGGAAGGGGAGTACCACCTCTTCAACCCGGACACGGTGTTCAAGCTGCAGCACTCCACCCGCACCGGTCAGTACGACATCTTCAAGGAATACACGAAGATGGTCGACGACCAGTCCGAGCGCCTCGCGTCGCTGCGCGGTCTGTTCCGCTTCAAGACCGAAGAGCGGCAAGCCATTTCGATCGACGAGGTCGAGCCCGCCAGCGAGATCGTCAAGCGTTTCTCCACCGGTGCCATGAGCTACGGCTCCATCTCGGCCGAGGCGCACGAGACCCTCGCCATCGCCATGAACCGTCTCGGCGGCCGCTCGAACTCCGGTGAGGGCGGCGAGGACGTCTCGCGGTTCGAGCCGGACGAGAACGGCGACTGGCGACGCAGTGCCATCAAGCAGGTCGCGTCGGGACGCTTCGGCGTCACCTCGCACTACCTGACCAACTGCACCGACATCCAGATCAAGATGGCGCAGGGAGCCAAGCCCGGTGAGGGTGGCCAGCTTCCGGCGCACAAGGTGTACCCGTGGGTCGCCGAGGTTCGGCATTCGACGCCCGGCGTCGGCCTGATCTCGCCGCCGCCGCACCACGACATCTACTCGATCGAGGATCTCGCGCAGCTGATCCACGACCTGAAGAACGCCAACCCGCAGGCCCGCATCCACGTGAAGCTGGTCTCCGAGGTCGGCGTCGGAACGGTCGCCGCGGGTGTGTCCAAGGCGCACGCCGACGTGGTGCTCATCTCGGGCCATGACGGCGGCACCGGCGCGACGCCGCTGACCTCGGTCAAGCACGCGGGTGGACCGTGGGAGCTCGGGTTGGCCGAAACGCAGCAGACGTTGCTGCTCAACGGTCTTCGCGATCGCATCGTCGTCCAGGTGGACGGCCAGCTCAAGACCGGACGTGACGTCATGGTCGCGGCTCTGCTCGGCGGCGAGGAGTTCGGTTTCGCCACCGCTCCGCTCGTCGTCTCGGGCTGCATCATGATGCGCGTCTGCCACCTCGACACCTGCCCCGTCGGTGTCGCTACGCAGAACCCGTTGCTGCGCAAGCGTTTCGCGGGCAAGCCGGAGTTCGTCGAGAACTTCTTCATGTTCATCGCCGAAGAGGTTCGCGAGCTCATGGCCGAGCTCGGCTTCCGCACGCTCGACGAGGCCGTCGGCCAGGTGGGTCTGCTGGACACCACTGCGGCCAAGGAGCACTGGAAGGCGTCGAAGCTGGATCTGTCGCCGATCCTCGAAGAGGTCGAGTCGGCGTTCATGAACCAGAACCTCTACAACACCGGCGTTCAGGATCACGGTCTGGACAAGGCGCTCGACCAGCAGCTCATCGCGGCCAGCCGCAATGCGTTGGACAAGGGCGAGAAGGTCGCGTTCGAGTCCAAGATCACCAACGTCAACCGCACCGTCGGCACGATGCTCGGGCACGAGGTCACCAAGGCGTACGGCGGCGTCGGACTGCCGGACGACACCATCGAGATCACGTTCACCGGCTCGGCGGGCAACAGCTTCGGCGCGTTCGTCCCGTCCGGCATGACGCTCCGGCTCAACGGAGACGCCAACGACTTCGTCGGCAAGGGACTGTCCGGTGGACACCTCGTGCTGCGGCCGTCGTTGAACGCGCCGAAGGGATTCGTCGCCGAGGACAACATCATCGGCGGCAACGTGTTCCTGTTCGGCGCCACCAGCGGTGAGGCTCTCATCCGCGGTGTCGTCGGCGAGCGTTTCGCCGTTCGTAACTCCGGTGCCGTTGCCGTCGTCGAAGGCGTCGGCGATCACGGCTGCGAGTACATGACCGGCGGCAAGGTCGTCATTCTGGGCACGACGGGCCGGAACTTCGGTGCCGGTATGTCCGGCGGCGTCGCGTTCGTCTTCGATCCGAACAAGACGTTCGAGGCCAACCTCAACACCGAGCTGGTCGACATCGAGGAGCTCGAGGGTGACGAGTTCACCTGGCTCCGCGACATCGTCACTCGCCATCAGGAGCAGACCGGCTCCGAGGTGGCCGAGCGGATCCTCGCGGATTGGTCACAGCAGGTGAACCATTTCGTGAAGGTCATGCCTCGCGACTACAAGAAGGTACTGCTGGCCATCTCCGAAGCCGAGAAGAACGGCGCGGACGTGGACGAAGCGATCATGGAGGCAGCTCGTGGGTGACCCACAGGGATTTCTGAAGAACACGGTTCGCGAAGTACCGAAGCGGCGGCCCGTCGACCTGCGTCTGATGGACTGGAAAGAGGTCTACGAAGACTTCTCGAAGGACACTCTGCGCACCCAGGCGAGTCGATGCATGGACTGCGGTATTCCGTTCTGCCACAACGGCTGCCCACTGGGGAACCTGATTCCCGAGTGGAACGACCTGGTGTTCAAGGACCGCTGGCGCGACAGCATCGATCGGTTGCACGCCACCAACAACTTCCCGGAATTCACCGGACGGTTGTGCCCCGCCCCGTGCGAGGCGTCGTGCGTGCTGGGTATCAACCAGGATCCGGTCACCATCAAGCAGGTCGAGGTCGAGATCATCGACAAGGCCTTCGAGGAGGGCTGGGTCACGCCGGTCTACCCGACGCATCTGACCGGCAAGACCGTCGCCGTCGTCGGCTCCGGCCCCGCGGGACTCGCTGCAGCGCAGCAGCTCACCCGCGCGGGCCACACCGTCACGGTGTTCGAGCGTGCCGATCGCATCGGCGGACTGCTGCGGTACGGCATCCCCGAGTTCAAGATGGAGAAGCGCCACATCGATCGTCGGCTCGCGCAGATGGAGGCCGAGGGCACCGTCTTCCGCACCGGTGTCGATGTGGGCGTGGACATCTCGGCCGACGAACTGCGCGAGCAGTTCGACGCCGTGGTCCTGTCCGGCGGTGCCACCGCGTGGCGCGACCTGCCCATCGAGGGCCGCGGGCTCGACGGCATCTACCAGGCCATGGAGTTCCTGCCGCACGCCAACCGCGTCCAGCAGGGTGATTTCGCCGCGCCGCCCGTCAGTGCCGAGGGCAAGAAGGTCGTCATCATCGGCGGCGGAGACACCGGTGCCGACTGCCTCGGGACCTCGCACCGTCAGGGTGCCGAGAGCGTGCACCAGTTCGAGATCATGGCCCGGCCGCCCGAGGAGCGTGCGACGTCCACGCCGTGGCCG